>JAJQID010000288.1 GCA_021199405.1 Lachnospiraceae bacterium | reverse complement strand
CTTTTGTATCTTCTTGCGCTGTGTCATTCTTCCCGCCAGTCTGTTGAAGCTCCACCTTTTCCACGCGCATGATCGTGGACGCAGCCTCATTTACCGCTCCGCAGCCGGAAAGCAGCAGGACAACCACTGCTGCCAGTATCCATAAATATTTCCTCATAAGTAAGCCCTCTCATTCCCGTTATCTTTATCTCTCCGTCTTATCCTCCACCCGCTTCATGCAGACCCAGTAATTTTTCTCTCTCACATCAACTGCCTCCCCAATCCTGCGGTTCAGCTCCTCCGGCGTCAGCCTCCAGTCTCCCCGGACACGCCCGATATCCAGACAGCGGTGCACCTCCCGCAGAGTCTTGTCATCCGCTCCGCTGCCTTTCATGTCATCCGCCACCTGCACTGCCGCATCCTCATACTCCGGGTTAAAAAAATTCCTCTGTCCGGAAACAAAGGCAAGTTCAAAAATCCGGCTGTCTCCCGTATCCGGCAGATAGCAGTCATCCTCCGCACTCTCCTCAATATGCAGATAATAAAGAGCCGCCCGCTCCTTCCCTTCCTTTTTGCGGATAATCCGGCCCATGCGCTGAGTCCGCTGGCGCTGCACGGAGGTTCCCGACAGGATAATACCCACGGAGGCGTCCGGAATGTCCACACCCTCATCCAGGGATTTACAGGTGATCAGAATACGGAACTCCCCTGTGCGGAACCGTTCCAGGGTATTACGGTTTGCCTGCACGTTCAATTCAGAATGGCACCGCCCCACCCGTCCGGGATATTCCTGGTATAAAAGATGATACAGCTCCTCTGCCTGCGCGATGCGTTCCCCGAATACCATAATTTTTTCCCTTTGAGGAAGACGGTGAATCAGCTCCTGCGCACAGACAACCCGGTCTGCGGCCAGGCACACCAGTTTTCTTCTCTGCCAGGTAAGATTCAGATATTTTTGCGCCAGCCGACCGGTTCGATCCTTCCCCGCACTCAACCGTCGGATTTCCTCAAATCGTTCCCGCAGATTCATTTTATCCAGAATCGGCAAAACCTTCAGAAGCTGTGTATAGCAGCGCAGCATTTCCTCTGAAAACTCCTCATAATTCTCCAGCTCCTCCTCCCGAAAGGAAAGCGACACGTGAAAAATGTCAACGGCACTGACAGTTTTTAAGGATGCCGCCCTGGACATGCCATAAGTATAAATTCGCGGCCCCAATGCCTTTGTCAGCGCCGCTCCCTCCTGTCCCCAAGGCAGCGTAGCGCTGAGTCCCAGAGAATACCAGGGCGCCTTCTCCATGGAAATTCTGTCCTGAAATTCAAAAATCAGAAAATTTTCCCCTCTTGCATAATGGTGGCATTCATCCGCAATTAAAAACACCGGCTCCCCGTTTTCCAGCTGCTTTAAAGTCTGACGAGCCAGCTCATAGCGCGCAGAGTTGATCACATAAATCATGTACCTGCGGTTCACCGGATCTCTGTGACCGCCTCCCCTCAGACCAATTTTATTTTCAGAAGCTCCCTGAGTTGCTGCCATATTGTCTCTTGGGTCGATGTATGGCTCTCCTTCCTCTTTTTGAGCCAAATGCTCCCTCAGCGCCTTTGCCCACTGATTCATCAGCGCGGACGTCGGCACCACAATTTTGACGGAAACCCTCTTCCCAAGCTTTTCCTCCAGCGCGTCCGTGGCGCACATGGCCAGATAAGTCTTCCCTGAGCCTGTGACAGCCTGCACCATGCCCCTCGCACCGTTTGACAGCCAGCGGTCCAGACATTCCTCCTGCCACTGATAGAGAGATTTTTTCATAAGCTGCCTCCTTCATCTGAAATCATCTCTGTGCAATCAATCTTAACACAATTTCCCTGATATGAGAAATATTCCATCGAAAAACATTTCAAAATGCTGAAAAACACTGGAAAAACCGCTTATTTTTATTGAAAAGTAAGGCTTATTCATATATACTGAGAAAAGTGAGGGGCGTTTGGCAGACATCACATCATCCGGCTCCTGCAGCACAAAATCATTTACAAAGGAAGACCACACATGAATTATGAAGACCTCTATCAGGCTCTTTTGCCTGATCAAAAATCTCTGAAAGACAGCCTCGCCTCCCTTCAGAAATTACAGAAGACCATTTCCAGGGAAACAGAAGGCGGAGACCTCAAAAGCCTCTCAAAGGATTTAGCAACCCTTTCACAGACCGCCGCGACCCTGTCCTCCACCATTGAAAGCCTCAGCAATTCTGTCAGCAGCTTCGATTCAAAGACCTATTTTGAAAGCGGTGATTTTGCCTCCCAGATGCTGGACATCTGCAAAGAAAATGAGCTGGATATTCAGGGAGAATTCCCTGTCTATGAAATGTTCCCCTACCGCGTCCGCCTGGATGTGGAAAATCAGGACGTTTATCTGGACAAAAAGCGCATCCAGTGTATGCGCCCCTTAAGCTTTGTGAACACGGTGAAGGCCAATCAGGAGAAGCTGAAAAAGGTACGCTTCAACGCGGAGGGCTTCGCAGAAGAGCTGGCAGCCGCCTACGACCTGGCCAATGCCAAAAATAACCGCAAACCCGGATACAACATGTATCTGACCAGCCTGTACAAATTCCTGACCCCCATGAGCCGTTTCCGCAAAGATTACGATCTGCAGAGCTTTTCCTACGACATTGCCCGTCTCTATGCAGAATTTATGGACGGCATGACCACCACCAAAAACGGGCGGGTCTTTGCTTTTGGGCCTGCACGCAACGGCCAGAAGTCCATCCGCATTCTCGACGCCAACGGAAGAGAACAGTTCCTTGCAACCATCTGCTTTTTCTGAAAT
>JAJQID010000090.1 GCA_021199405.1 Lachnospiraceae bacterium | reverse complement strand
GGCTGCTTTCCCTCCGGCACATATTTATTAGGAAGAAGCACCTCTTCCGCACCGTCCTCCTCTGTCAGATATACGCCAAAATCCACCCTGCGGGCGATTTTGAGCGTCTGCATTTCTCCTAATTGAATCATAATTACTCCTGTATAAAAATATGCATATTAATCAGGGCCACTCCCTGCTCATTTTCCAGCTTCACCTGATACCCCTCCGCGGTTTGAAGCACCACCGGGTAGATCAGGTCTCCTTTGTGAGCCTGTCCCTTATACTCGACCCGCAGCTCTTTCACCTGCGGCCTTTCTCCCATCATTTCCAACGCATCCATGGCAATGGTCACATATCTGGCATTGTTCACATGATGGTTGGTGTCCTGATAATCCGGCGTAATCTGTATGGGAGCCAGCCGCTCGCCGCCCTTCTCCATGGCAAGCTTTCTGGGCGCGTACCTCATGGGCAGCCGCTCCTCCAGAATATAGCGATTCATCATTTCCTCATCCGGTCTGACTGGTCTGAATCGCTCCGTGTCCAGCAGCGACCAGATGGAATTGGCCTGCACCAGCATCTGCCCCGTCTCATCCTTCATGAAGAAATTACGCATCCCCAGAAAGCCCTTAAATTCATAGGGAAAGGTTCCGACCGTCACTCTCTCTTCAAAGCCCGGCCTTCTCATAATCTGTATCTGCCAGAAGGACAAAATCCACGCGATCTTTCTCTCCGTCAGATAATCAAGTCCCACCCCCAGACTTTCCGACTGAAAGATGGAACAGTCCTGAAAATAATCTACGATCTTCGGCACCGCCAGAAGACCGTCTTCATTCAGCTCACTATACCTGACCCGGCTCTCAAACTGATACATGTGTCTCCCTTCTTTCTTTTTCCTGCCGACTATTATAACCTCCCGGTTTCAAAAACTCAATACCGTTTCCGAAATTGTTACATTTTTATTACAGGGAAAATTTTAAAAAAATTTACACGTAAAAAACCCCGGCAGATTTCTCTGTCGAGGCCTCTCCAGCGCTACCAGGATTCGAACCTGGAAAATGACGGAGTCAGAGTCCGTTGCCTTACCGTTTGGCGATAGCGCTATCCGATGAGCGCCGTTCCACGCGGCGCATTAATCATTATACACATTTTGAAGGATTATGCAAGCACTTTTTTTAAATTTCTAAAATTTTCCGATAAAATTGCTCACCTCAGATACCCGCACAGCGTCCTCCCGCTCTTCACATCATTCCAGTAATACAGCCCCTCCGGCTCCGTCACGCGGAACATTTCAAAAAGAGACTCAAACTCCGGGCAGATATCCGGGAATCTGTCGGGCAGCTCTCTGAAAAAATCCTCCCGGTAAGCCAGAGTTCTCTTATCATTCCAGACGGCGCTGTAAAAAATATCCGCTTCCACCAGATCCTGGAACATGTGACTGCCGTAGCTTAACTCCGGCATATATCCCGCCCGGCTGTCGGAGATCTCGCAGATACCCGCAAAACCGGAAATGGCGGCAAAAGTCACCGGCACGCCCAGCTCCGGAGAAGAAGTGCCCACCCGCCCGGGCGTCATCAGGATGGGATGCTTTCCCAGTCTCTGATAATACAGATTGATCTGGCGAACTGCCTCAGCCACCTTGGTTTTTTTGTTGTAAGGATAGTTGTAATATCCAATGGGATCAATCTGAACCACCGCATCGACTTTTAATTCCCTTGCATTTCCCATGGAGGAATCCTTTAAGGAAAAGAAAATATCCTGCGAAGGCAGCGTCGGGATCGGCACCTGCCCGCCCTGGGTTCCCGTATACAGCGAGCGGCACTGCAGCAGATTCACCACAAAATCACCGTTTTCATCCAGATTAACCGTATATTCAATGTCCACCGGGTTCTCATAGACCTCGTCCAGCACCTTCAGCATCCTCTGCATAAACGTGGTAAACTGTTCGTTATTCAATAATTTCTGGCAATTGACAAACCATACCTGCCGCCATCGGTTCATCCGCTCCAGAGCGCTTTCCGCCTCATAATCCCGCTCCATCACCGCCTTTTTGTACCAAAGAGGCAGATCATTCATCACAGAATCGAAAGTCAGGGTTCTGATCTGATTTTCTGAAAGATCCAGCACGTCAATATTTCTCTGAGAATACCGATGCTTATCCGCCACAGAGCTGTACAGGGAAACTGACGGACGATCCAGACTGGCCAGCCTGGGATAATCGTTTTCCGGGCGATCCACCGCCCGGGTGCCCAGCCCCGCCACAATGCGCAGAAGTCCCGCCGCCGGATCCATGTCCCGACTGGTGCGGTACACGCTGTAGCTGTAGCCCACCCCCGCGGCCGCCGGGAAAAACAGCTTCCCCCAGAAAGCGCCGGAAACCCGCTGTACTAAAATGGCCATCTGTTCATCCTGATTGTCCAACCCCCGCTGCCTGCGGTATTCCAGGGCAGAAATATCCATGGTGCTTGCGTACACCCTGCGCACTGCATTCTCAAAGGCGGTCAGCCGCTCCTCAGGGCTGCCCTGATTGACGCAGAATACGGATTCATATTTCCCTGCGAAAGCGTTATTGAAGCCATCCTCCAGGAAGCTGGAGGAGCGCACAATAATGGGAGAGGCGCCAAAATATTCCAGCATGGTGCGGAATTCCTCCCGGATATCGTCCGGGAAAATCCCCGACAGGAGAGCCTTCCGCAGATTTTCCGCCTCAGAAAAATACCCCTCCCGGGTGCGCTGCGCCAGGCGGATATCCCAGCAGTTGTTCATCACAATATAGGTGTAAAAAACATCCGAACCAATATAATAAGAATCATGAGGCTCTGTATACATGGCGTACTCCGGCAGCCGCTTCTCCACAATCCGCCGGGCCAGCAGCATACCGCAGGCCTTGCCCCCGATGGAGCCGCTGCCCACCATCCGATCCCGAAGCGCAAAATAATCCTTCGGTTCAAAATATTCCCGGATCCGCTCATGGAGCCGTTTGTCCTTCGTCATGGTGCTCTCAATGATCAGATTCTCCGTCTCCTCACTGAAGTTTCCCCGCTGATATTCCAGCCTGGCCAGAGCAAAAAAGCGGTCATGGCTGTCCAGATTCTGATCCTGGCTTTTGGCGTTGACTTCCTCCATAATCCGATAATACCGGCTCATGGGGACGCCGCCGCCCAGAGCCACACAGCTGTCGTCTTCCATGGAACAGGCATGAGGCAGAAACATCTCCGGCAGATATCGGTTCCAGACCTTCAGCGGATGAACGTAAAGCCGATCCGCGCTGTGGACGTCCAGCAAAAGCTGGGTAGTATCCCGGATTTTGGCTACCGCACTGTAGGAATGCCGCCCCCGGAGCAGTGGAAAATAGGCTACTGTATCCAGTTCAAACAGAAATGGACAGGTCAGCCGGAAAAAATTTCCCATCATCAGGTCCGTATACCACACCGACTGCAGGGAGGACAGACTGTCAAACACATAAAAGGCGTCATACCCCTCCTCGGCGATGCGGTTGTGAATCTCCACCGTAAAGGTCTCGAAGCCCTGATCCGGGTCAAACTCATAGATTTTCAACCCCGGCTGAGGCTCCAGCAGGGGCGCATGACTGGCAAACCGCATGTAAATCAGGTTTCGTCCATCCGCGATGGCCTGCTTCACAAACCGCTCCATAAAGAATCTGAAATCCTCAAGGCGGGTCACCTGCCACACTACGTTATCACCCAGCCGGATATAATCCAGCGTCTCATCCAGCCCTTTATGCCCGCTCAATATTTTCTCAAATGCCGCCATAGTCGTGTCCCTCCTTTTTTCGGATTCCATCCGGTAACAGCCATGCTTACTGCTGTATGATGCTGTCAGACAAAGTCCCCTCAGTTATCCTGAACATAGATAGCAAAAAGGTACAGCGGAGACGCTTCTTCGTGTCCTCTCTGTACCTTTTCATTCAGCCTTCTTTTGCATTTTTCCTGTCGCTACATCTCATATTCCTCAGCCGGAATCCCAAGCGCGGACAGTTTATTTTTAAATACTCTCAACTGATATTCCAGCTCAGGGTTATTTCCCGTATCCGCCTTTTTAATGCGCTGCAAATTCACATAATAATCAATAGTGACCTGTTTCAATTCGTCCAATGTCATGCCTGATGCTTCCATCCTTTCACCGCCTTTTTACCATCATACGTATCTCTCTCCTGGAAATTTCTCAGTAAATTCTGTTAAGAGTTTTTCCTCAGTCACTGATCTGATTATAAATGCTTTCTTCGGAAGTGTAAAGCCTTATTTCGTAAATTCCCCTATACCTCCAAAAGTCCCAGCAGCTCCTCCCTGGTCATGCTGCTCAGCTGTCCGGTCTCGCCGCTGATGACCTGGTCGGCCAGTTCCCGCTTGTCCTCCTGGAGTTTTAAGATTTTTTCCTCGATGGAGCCCTTGGCGATAAGCTTAAAAACCGTCACCTTTTTTGTCTGGCCAATACGGTGGGCACGGTCAGTGGCCTGATTCTGAGCGGCCACATTCCACCAGGGATCATAATGAATCACCATATCCGCACCGGTCAGATTTAAGCCTACGCCTCCGGCCTTCAGAGAAATCAGGAAAACCGGGACCTCCCCGCAGTTAAAATCATTGACCAGCTCCAGGCGGGTCTTCTTAGGCGTAGCGCCCGTAATAGTATAATAAGCGATTCCCTCCTGATCCAGACGCTTCTGCAAAATCTCCAGCATGGAGGTGAACTGGGAAAACAACAGCATCCTGTGGCCGCCGTCGATGGCGCTCTGAATCAACTCCAGGCAGGCGTCCGTTTTGGCCGACTCTCCCTGATAACTGTCGAAACATAAGGACGGGTTACAGCAAATCTGCCGAAGGCGCGTGAGTTCCGCCAGTATCGCCAGTTTATTTTTGTTAAAGTCCTCCGCATCCTGAGCGGAGACCACCTCCCTCATATGAAGCACCTGACCATCGTACAGCTTTTGCTGCTCCCCGGCAAGACGCACATAGCGCACTTCCTCCAGCTTATCAGGCAGATCCTTCAGGACGTCGCCCTTCAGCCTGCGCAGAATAAAGGGGCCGGTCATTTTCTGCAGCCGCTTCATGGCCTGCTCGTCCTGATATTTCACAATCTGAGTTTCGATTTCCCGCTTGAAAGTGTCATAGGGATACAAAAAGCCGGGCATCAGATAATCAAAAATACTCCAGAGCTCGCTGAGCCGGTTTTCGATAGGCGTACCGGTCAGGGCAAAGCGATACCGGCTTTTGACCACCTTTACCGCCTTAGCCGCAGCGGTGATATGGTTCTTGATATACTGGGCCTCGTCGATCACCTCATAGGCAAATTCCAGTCCTTCATAATGGTGAATATCTCTTTTCAGCAGATCATAGGAGGTTACCAGCACATCGTAATCCCGGTACCCGGCAATCTTTGCCTGGCGCTCCTCCTGCGTTCCGGTGACCAGTAAAATCTTAAGAGACGGAGCGAAGCGGGCAAACTCCTCACCCCAGTTGAAAACCAACGACGCAGGGGCTACTACTAAAGAGGTACCTGAAATTTCCGGATTCACAGCCGCAGCAGCAGAAAGCTTCTTTGCCTCGGAAACCGAAGCCTCCCGCCGCTCCTTCGCCGACAGAAGCAGCGCTATGATCTGCAGCGTTTTCCCCAGTCCCATGTCATCCGCCAGAATTCCCCCGAATTGCCAGGCCTCCAGAGTCCTCAGCCATTTATAACCGTCCTTCTGGTAGGGCCGCATGATTTTGGAAAGACTCTCCGGTACATCAAAATCCGCGTCATTGATCGTCTTGAAGCCCTTGACCATCTCCCTGAACCGGCTGTCGCGGTCGCTGTAGACGCTTTCATTTTCCTCCAGCATTTTGTTCAGATACAGGGTGCGGTACAGGGGCAGATGCATCTTTCCCTGTACAAATTCCTTCGGCTTCACATGCATGGAATCCATCAGCTCCGCCAGAAGCTCCAGAGACTGATCATTCAGATCCACGTAAGAGCCATCCTTTAAGCGATAGTAGCTCTTTTTCGCCCGATAGCTGCCAAGAAGATCCAGAAGCTCCTCCGGCGGCACATCCTCCGTGATAATATCCAGATCCAGAAGCCCGCTGGAAACAGAGACTCCCACCGAAACCTTCACTCGCTTAAATTTCCTGCGGGAGCGGAACCGATCTGTACACTGCACCTCCCCCAGGGAAAGCAGCTCCTCCACTCCATCGCTCATCAGTCGATAAATCCTGTCCTCATCCTGACCGCAGCTGAGCTCTCTTCGCTTCAGATTTACCTGCGGGAGCCACCCTAACAGCCGGTAGAGGATCTCCTGCTCCGCCGTATAGTCCCGGTACGTCTCCACATCAGTCTTTCGGCTCTCATCCAGCCAGTCCGTTATGGAAAAGCTCTTATCCTCATAGCGGGCGTAGGACTCGCAAAAGGCGTCATTTTCATCCGCGTCCAGATAAAAGACAAAATTCACCTGAGGCGGCAGAAAAGCGTGGATTCTGTCCGGATTGTTCTCCTTTACCTCCAGGATATCCTGCATGGCCGGCAGAACCTGATAATAAAATTCTGACATGTTATTGCGGCCAATCAGCATGGAAAAAGTCCCATCCTCCCCGGACATGGAAACCAGGCTCCCAATCCTGTCCCGATAGCCCTCCTCTGAACGGCACAGCCTGTCCTCACTGACATAATAAGCGCAATTCATTCCAAAGGATAATTCCGGCAGCTTCCCTCTGACGCGGATTCCGTGAAACTCCGCAGAAGAGGCCTGTATCTGGGCTGTGCCCGACTGGCTCAGTCCGCGCGCCTTCTGCCTTGAGGAAGTCTGGCTCCCCTTTTCCTTGTACTCTGAAATATTCATCTGGATTCGAGGATTGCCTTCTCCCTGGTACAGCCGGGTCTTCACCGCCGGCTGTACATCCCGATCCTCATATTCCACATCTCCGTCGCCTATCTCATTGTAAAATTCATCCAGCCTCCAGCCGAACAGATTCAATGAGCTCCCTACACGCACCGACCTGGGATAATAATATCGGCTGTTGGCCGCATCCTCCATCCTCTGGCCAAACTCCTCTTCCTCCTGCACGATTCTCTCAATAAACGAAAGCCACTTCTGGCTCTCCAGCGTAAAATTACTCCTGCGGTGATTGATCTGCGTATTCGACCCGTAGGTGGCCGTGGCACAGTTTCGCACATTGGCGCAGAATTCATCCAGCTGTTTGATCACAAACAGTCTTCCCGTCCCCACCTTGAAGGAGGCTGTCAGCGTGCCGTCCTTTTTCACAAGCCTGGGCTTTAGCGTCAGGCTCTCTTCCTTCCAGGTTTTATCTGCCACCAGAATATTGGAACGTCGGCGCCGGTTGGCCGCCATCAGGCATTCGGCGTTCCTGTCCGTGGCATCTCCTATATTATGGCTTTTCAGATAATCCCGCACCCAGTAAAGAAGAGCTGCCATATACTGACAATCCGGATCGTCCACCTCATACCAGCCGTACCAGCTCAGTCTTTTCGTGCACGCGGGGCAGCTGCACTGCCTCTTCACCACACGGTTCTTATTAAAAACTACTGTAGTCACAAATTCCGACTGTCCGGCTTTTACATGCCATACAGCCTGTCCCTGGGACTCGCTGTTGCTGCGATATTCGTCATAGCCCGTGGAAAGCTCCACATTATCCACTTTCCCCTTAAGGTACAGGTCATAGCCCTTATTGCGGGACGCTTCCGGAAAAGATACAGAGCTGCCGATCTGTTCCCCGTCAAAATACAGATATTTCTCCAGTTGGGCAATGCTGCCGCCGCCGATTTTTGAATCTGAATCAACGACTGCTGTTTCCGCCAGAGGCTGATATCCCTTCGCCGCCAGTCTTAGTTTCTCCGCCTCCGCCCCTTCAAGTGCTTCCTTCTCCCGGCGGGTTTCCTCCGCCAGTCTTTTCTCCTCCGCCTTTCGAACCGCCTCAGCTCTGGCCTTTCTCTCCGCGGCGGTTTCCTTCGTTCCTTTTGTGCGTCCTGCTGCCCGGCGCGACTGATTCATGATGATTTCCTCCCGTGAATTATGGGAAACAACTTTCTGCCACTACTATAAAGGCTTATCCTCTGTCAAAGAATTCCAGAATATCCTCATATACCTTCTGGTTGTTCTTTTCATTTAAAATCTCATGGCGCATGCCGCTGTAAAGCCGACCCTCCACCTTCGTATAACCTCGCTCCACCAGAAAGCTCTTTAAGCTCATAAAGCTGCGCTTGGACTGAATCACCGGGTCGTCCAGCCCCGCTGCCAGCAGAATGGGCAGCTGCCGGTTTGTTACATGCCAGCCCTTCTTTGAAAAGACCTCCCTCAGCATGTGGAACAGGGTATCGAAGCCATCCACCGTAAACACAAAGCCGCACAGCGGATCCTCGTTGTAGGCCTTCACATTGTCCTCATTAGCGGAAAGCCAGGCGTTGGGCACGTCATATCCTTTATTGTAAGCGCTGAACACCAGATTGTTCAGGCTTTCCACTCTGGCTCTGGGACCTTCCTTTTTCTTTATCACCGCGGTCAGAGCCAGCGCGGCGCCGATCACCGGGTTGTTGGTAGGCGGGCCGCTCAGTACCAGCTTGTCAATCGCGTCGTCGTGCTCCTTCAGATACAGCCGGGCCGCCAGGGTTCCCATGCTGTGACCGAACAGATACAGCTTCAGCTGAGGATATTTGGTTTTCAGATAAAGAGAAATCTGAAACAGATCCCGGGCCAGCGCATCATAGGGCTGTTCATTAAAATATCCATAGGCGTTCGGATAGGCCAGGCTGGCGCCGTGTCCTCTGTGGTCATGAATTGCCGCCACGTAGCCATTGGCCGCCAGAAATCTCATGAACTCATAATAACGCTCCTTGTGCTCGCACATGCCGTGGGTAAGCTGGATGATTGCCTTCGGCTCCCCCTCCGGCTCTATGATGGCGCCGCTGAGAGCCACATTGTCCAGTTTTGACGTGACAATAAAATTCTTCATTTTCCTTCCTCCCTGAAGCTGTTTTCCCGCCCTTTCCTGTTCTCAGTCCCTGCGGAGTGGGCAGGCAGACTGCACAAAATTCTTTTACTGTTGTAACTATCTGTGAAACACGTACCTGTCCAGCCTGTCAAAGGCATCCTCCAGCATGGAAAAAGGCACCGCCAGATTCATACGGATGGTATCCGGCTTTTTGAAGGGTCTTCCATCCTGCCAGATCACACCTACCCGGATTCCTTCCTTCAGCAGCTCCTCCACGCTCATTCCGTGCTCCCGGCACCACTGACCGCAGTCCAGATAAAGCATATAGGTTCCCTGAGGCTTAGAAAGACTGACCCCCTGAAAATGCTCCATAATATAATGATACCCGTAATCCACGTTCCGGGTCAGCACCTGACAGAGCTCATCCAGCCACTCCTGCCCTTCCTGACCATAAGCACCCATTAAAGTGTACATGGACAGCACATTCATATCATTATAGTGACTCAGCTGAGACTGCTTTACCACCCTGTCTCTGAGATAGCTGTCATATATGATATGGTAGGAACCGATCAGCCCCGCCAGATTGAAGGTTTTGGAGGGTGCGTAAATGGCGATGGTGCGATTCCTGGCATCCTCGGACACGCTCTGGGTAGGAATGTGGGTATGCCCCTTCAGAATCAGGTCAGACCAGATTTCATCGGAAACCACTACGCAGTCATTGGCCCGGTAAACCTCCATGGCCTTCTCCAGCTCCTCCCTCTCCCAGACTCTGCCAGTGGGATTGTGGGGCGAGCAGAAAACACAGAAATGGATATGATTCTCCTTAATCTTCCGATCCATATCCTCATAATCCATGCGGTAAATCCCCTGTTCATCCGGCTTCAGGGGGCTCAGAACCATTTTTCGCCCGTTATCCTCCATTACATGAGTAAAGCCAATATAGGTCGGGGAGTGCAGAAGCACCGCCTCCCCCGGCGCGGTAAAGGCCTGCAGAGCGGAAGCCAGACAGCCCAGCACGCCGTTTTCATAGCCGATGTCCTCTTTCGTCAGTTTCTCCACCCCATGACGGCTTTTCTGCCAGTCAATGATGGCGTCATAATATTCCTCCCGGGTATCGTAATATCCAAAGGCCGGATGCTTCGTCCTCTCAATGATGGCGTTCTGTATTGTGGGCACCGTAGCAAAATTCATGTCCGCCACCCACATGGGGATAACAGAAAAGCCCTCGTCCACCTTTGCCCCTTTCACAGGAATTTTATCCACAGCGATGGAGTCCTTTCCATGTCTGTCCATGATGGAAGTAAAATCGTATTTCATATTCATTCCTCTTTCAGAAAAAGTAAAAGTATTTTTTTATTGTATAAGGAAACAGAAAAATATTCAAGAGCGCAGGCGGATTCTTTTCCCAAATTATTTTGCTGCTCGCTATTGTCCCATCCTGCAAATCCATGTTACACTGTAAAAAAAGAAACGACGGCTCAGAAAGATATGCCCTCTTCACGGAAAAGCCTTCTGTCTGCGTCGGAATATTCTTTCAGAAAGGAGCAGAAACTCCATGAACTTATTTGATATTGTAGGACCTGTGATGGTCGGCCCCTCCAGCTCCCACACCGCCGGAGCCGCCAAAATCGGCAATGTGGCGCACAGGCTTCTGAACGAGGAGGTGGCGGAGGCTGTGATTTTGTTTCACGGCTCCTTTCTCGCTACCGGCAAAGGGCATGGCACCGATAAGGCTCTTCTGGCCGGACTGATGGGACTTGCCGTGGACGACCCGCTGATTCCCTACAGCTTCGAAATTGCCCAACAGAAAGGACTAAAATACCGTTTCGACGGAATCGATCTGGGCGATGCCCACCCCAATTCCGTAAAGCTTCTTCTCACCGGAGTCAGCGGCAAAAAGCTGGAACTGACAGCGTCTTCCATAGGTGGCGGACGCATTGAGGTCAACGAGGTGGACGGCCTTGCCAACAGCTTCAGCGGCGACTATCCCACCCTGATCATTCAGAATCAGGATCAGCCGGGTCTGGTGGCCGAGATCACCTGTGTGCTGGCCGGCTTTCAGATCAATATCGCCACCATGCAGCTTTACCGTTCCAGCCGGGGCGGGTACGCAGTCACAGTCATTGAATGCGACAACGAGGTGCCTCAGGATGTGGTGGCGGAGCTGGCCCAGGAGGAAGGGATTGTCAAGGTGACCTATCTAGGTCTGACTAACTGAACGTTACTATGTGAATAGTAATAACTGAACATTGCTGTGAATGATAGCAACAGAACCTTTATATGAATATTGACTGCCAACGAGGAGCATTATGTACAAATCAATTGCGGAAATTCTGAATATCTGTGAAAAGGAAAGCATCCCCTTCTGGGAATGCGTTCAGCGGGAGGACTGCGCCGAGCAGGCCATGTCCCCGGAAGAAAATTTTGAAAAGATGAAAAAAATGTATCTGGCCATGCGGGCTGCGGATCAGTCCTACGACCCTGACCTGCTGTCCCAAAGCGGCATGTCCGGCAGGGACGGCGCCAAAATTGCTGCCGCCAGACAGGAGGACAGGCTTCTGTGCGGCGACTTCATCGGACTGGTAATGGAGAAGGCGGTTCAGATGGGAGAATCCAACGCCTGCATGAAGCGCATTGTGGCGGCTCCCACCGCCGGCTCCTGCGGCGTCCTGCCTGCGGTGCTGTTGTCCCTTCAGGAGCAGAAGAATTTTGATGATGATCGGATGACAGAGGCCCTGTATGTGGCCGCCGGCATCGGCGGCGTCATCGCCTCCCGGGCCTTTCTGGCAGGGGCAGCCGGCGGCTGTCAGGCAGAGATCGGTTCCGCCTCCTCCATGGCGGCGGGAGCCGCCGCTTATCTGAATGGCGGTGACAACAAAACCATCGCCCATGCCGCCGCTCTGGCCATGAAAAATCTGCTGGGGCTGGCCTGCGATCCGGTAGCCGGTCTGGTGGAGGTTCCCTGCGTAAAGCGCAACGTGATTGGCGCAGTGAATGCCCTGACCAGCGCGGACCTGGCCTGTGCCGGCATAGAAAGCCGCATTCCCGTGGACGAGGTCTATGACGCCATGCGCTCCATCGGCCGCTCTCTCCCGGAAAATATCAGAGAAACCGGTCTGGGAGGACTGGCGGGCACGCCTACAGGCGTTGCCCTGAGAGAAAAACTGACCGCCCTGTCATAAATTATAAACCCTTCCTCAATCTCCGCACAAAATGTTTCAGCCGATAATAAAATAAAAATGCCATCGGCGACTTCGTCAGAAGCTCCATAAACATCCGCTCCTCCGGATTGACCCGGGCAAGATAATAGGGATTTTTCCAAAAATCCGGAAAGGTATCCGTCATTTCCTTCCCCAATCCGCGTAAAAAGGACAGCTTTTTTTTCTGCGCCCCCTGCATATAGGAAAAGAGGGTATTCTGATAAAACAGATTGGTGAAATGAAATTCCACCTCCTCCGGATATCTTTCCAGGGTGCCGCTTTTCCTGGCCAGCCCAAGCATAATGCGCATGGCCTCCATGCGGTCCTGGCAGCGCTCTTCTGTAATCACATGGACAGTGGAGCCTGTATGCTGGTAATAATAATACAGCGGCTCCTGTACGTATTCATAGCGCTTCGCCCGAAGCATCAGCTCCGTGCCGATAGCGTTGTCCTCATAAAACATATGCTCCGGGAAATACAGCGGCGGCTCCGTGAACATACTTCGGCGGTAAATTTTCACCACCAGAAAGCCGATGTCCATAATCATGCTCTTATACTGGGCGTCCCCAAGTATCCCCGTCTGTTCTTCCCGGCCGGTTTTGACGACCTGTCCGATCTCCATGCTGTGCCGATCTGTCATACAACAATCACAGCCCACC
This sequence comes from Lachnospiraceae bacterium, assembly GCA_021199405.1. GTDB lineage: Bacteria > Bacillota > Clostridia > Lachnospirales > Lachnospiraceae > RGIG6307. The sequence goes on along the minus strand of JAJQID010000090.1, from coordinate 177 downwards.
ATGTCCGCCCCGGTCTCCTCCGCTCTCCTCAGGAGCTTCTCATACATCTCCGGCGCGGCCCAGTCGTCGCTGTCCATAAAGCCGATAAATTCGCCCCGGGCCAGCTTCAGTCCCGCGTTCTTTGCCCCGCCCTGGCGGTGATTCGCCTTAAGCGCCAAAACCCTGACCTTTTGGGGA
>JAJQID010000033.1 GCA_021199405.1 Lachnospiraceae bacterium | reverse complement strand
GCCAAAACCGCGAAAAACACCGCCTATCCCAAGTGTCAGCTTTGCGTGGAGAACGAGGGCTACGCCGGCAGAGTGGATCACCCTGCCAGAGAAAATCACCGCATCATTCCGCTGACCATCAACAACAGCGACTGGTGCTTCCAGTATTCTCCCTATGTTTACTATAATGAGCACTGCATCGTGTTCAACCGGGAGCATACGCCCATGAAGATCGACCGGGCAGCTTTCATCAAGCTCTTCGACTTCGTAAAACAGTTTCCACATTACACCCTGGGCTCCAACGCCGACCTGCCCATCGTGGGCGGCTCCATCTTGAGCCATGACCACTTCCAGGGCGGCCACTACACCTTCGCCATGGCCCAGGCGCCCATTGAGATTCCGGTAACTCTGCCCGGCTTTGATGATGTGGAAAGCGGAATTCTGAAATGGCCCCTTTCCGTCATCCGTATCCGCCATCAGGACTCTGATCGTCTGATTGACGCCGCAGAGCATGTACTGAAGGTATGGAGAGATTATACCGACGAAGCTGCCTTTATCTACGCTTTCACCGATGGGGAGCCTCACAATACCATCACCCCCATTGCCCGCAAAACTGGCGACACCTACGAACTGGATCTGGTGCTGCGCAATAACATCACCACCGAGGAGCATCCTCTGGGCGTCTACCATCCCCACGCCAATCTGCACCATATCAAAAAAGAAAATATCGGCCTGATTGAGGTCATGGGGCTGGCCGTTCTGCCCGCCCGGCTGAATAAGGAAATGGACTTATTAAAAGAAGCCATTCTGACCGGAAGAGATATCGCGGCGGATGAGACGCTGGCCAAGCATGCCGACTGGGTTCACGAATTCCTGCCCAGATATGATGATGTGAACGCTGACAACCTGGACGCCATTTTGCAGGAAGAGATCGGCAGGGTCTTCGTCCAGGTGCTGGAGGACGCCGGTGTATATAAGTGCACTCCTGAAGGAAGGACGGCATTCCTGCGGTTTATTGACAGCCTGTAAAAAGAATAGATCAAAATAAAAAGAGAGTATCTCCGTCTATAAGAGATACCCTCTTTTTATTATGCGCTATTTGAAGTATCCAAATATCTTGCGACAGTCTCTGAATTTCTCACAGCTCCTCAAATGTCGCCCGGATCGCCTTTATGAAATCCAGACTGTTCAAAATCACCGGGTTCTCACAGGTGGAAATCAGCGACAGGCTCTTTGTCATTTTGCCATCCTCAATGGTCTTCACGCAGGCCTTCTCCATCCTGTCCGCGTATTCCACAAGCTCCGGAATGCCGTCCAGCTCACCCCGCTTACGCAGCGCCCCGGTCCAGGCATAGATAGTGGCGATGGAATTGGTGGAGGTCTCCTCCCCCTTCAGATGCTTGTAATAATGACGCTGCACCGTGCCATGAGCCGCCTCATACTCGTAAACACCGCTAGGGGATACCAGCACGGAGCTCATCATGGACAGATCGCCGTAGGCCGTGGCCACCATGTCAGACATGACGTCTCCGTCATAATTTTTGCAGGCCCAGATAAAGCCGCCCTCGGAACGAATCACTCTGGCCACCGCGTCATCAATCAGCGTATAGAAATACTCAATGCCCAGCTCCTTAAACTTTTCCTTATATTCTGTATCATAGATCTCCTGGAAAATATCCTTGAAGGTATGGTCATACTTTTTGGAAATGGTATCCTTGGTGGAGAACCAGAGATCCTGCTTTGTGTCTACAGCATAGTTAAAGCAGGCACGGGCAAAGCTGGTAATAGATTTCCTGGTATTATGAATTCCCTGAAGGATGCCCTCGCCGGTAAACTCATGAATGGTCTCCCGGATCTGGGTTCCGTCCTCACCTGTAAAGACTAACTCCGCTTTCCCCGGGCCGGGAACCTTGATCTCCGTATTTTTATAGACATCACCGTAGGCGTGACGGGCAATGGTAATCGGCTTTTTCCAGTTGGAAACATAGGGAACAATCCCCTTCACCAGAATGGGCGCTCTGAAAACCGTACCGTCCAGAATAGCCCGGATGGTACCGTTGGGACTCTTCCACATTTCCTTCAGATTATATTCCGTCATTCTGGCGGCATTGGGGGTGATGGTGGCACATTTGACAGCCACACCGTACTCTAAAGTGGCATTGGCGCTGTCCACTGTCACCTGGTCATTGGTCTCGTTCCTGTGCTCCAGTCCCAGATCGTAATATTCCGTTTTCAAATCGATATAGGGAAGGATCAATTCCTCCTTGATCATCTGCCAGAGGATTCGGGTCATCTCGTCCCCGTCCATCTCCACCAACGGCGTCGTCATTTTAATTTTAACCATCATCATTCTCCTTTTGTCAATGATTTCTATCGCCATATCCAGTGCCCGTGATACCTGCCGCCGATTTTCTCTTCTGAAAATCAGAAACCGAACAATCACCACATACGAAACGAATGGCTACAATTCTGCGGCCATTCGCATGTATCATTGTATACACAACTTCTTTTTCTGTCAAGAGTTTCCATGTAACTAATTTTCACCGCTAATTTTCACCAGCCTTCAACGGGATATTCCCAGTCTGACCCTCAAAGCCTCCTGAAGCACCTTTGAAAAATTCAAATTCTCTCTGACCGCCGCTTCGTTCAGCCACTCCGGGATACTAAGAGTCTTTTTCACTGCCCTTGAACAATGCTTTCTTCGATATTCCATCATGTCAAATTCAATCACCACAAGGAAACCGGCCCCCGTCTCAATTTTCTCCGGGACAGAGGCTTTCGGCAAGGTCTCTTTTGCGTCTTCCATCGTAGAAAGCGACAGCCCCAGAGCTTCCACTGCCATCT
>JAJQID010000134.1 GCA_021199405.1 Lachnospiraceae bacterium | reverse complement strand
TTTTATACCTACTCTAATTTTCTTTTTATTTCATTTTTGCTTTCCTCATGTGCCCATATTTTATATTTCCAGCCTCAAATCTTTGCTCTCAAAAAAACTTTTTACTGTTCCCAAATAGTTTTCACACAAATCACGATCTTTCATTAACTTTTTAACTGTACACTCCCATACAATCAAACATTTAACTCCTTTATCCTGCAGTTCCATTCTGACAACATAATCTCTTTTTACATTCGCTTCAAATTTCTTCTGCCAGAATTCAACTCTTGATTTCGGCATATACGCATATTGACAGCCAGAATGTCTGTGCCAGAAACATCCGTGAACAAAAATAGCAGTATTATATTTACGCAAATAAATGTCCGGGTGTCCGGGTATTTTACTGGAATTAAGACTGTATCTATATCCCTGTGCAAAGAGCAGTTTTCTGAAATACACTTCCGGTTTAGTATTCTTTGAACGAATAGCTGCCATATTCCTGCTTCGTTCCTCCGGGCCTTTTATATCCATCTTATTTGCCCTCTATTGTTTTTACATATTGGACAAAACGGGCTAACGTCCATATTCTGTCTCTGCGATCCTTTGGATATGTCACTATATAAGGTTTCGGTACAACCAATATAACATTTTCCGACTGCATTTCATCCATCTGCGCCCCGGATATTCCCTGCTGAAGCGTACACAGATACTTCGGCTTGTCCCGCAAGCGATCTGCTTCGTTCAGCACCTGCCTCCACCTGTCTTTACAGGTTGTTTTCGCTGCCAGGGAAATAATGTAATCTGTTGAAAATTCATAATCATGATATGCTTCCTGCGAGGGAAACAAAAAATCCGGCTTCTTATTTCCCTCCGTAACGGCCTGCGATGAATACTCTATACCATTCCCGTCAAATATTGCCGATAAATGATGTTCAAGGCTTTTACCCGCCCGACTTTTTCTGCGATTCAGCACTACATTAGCAACTCTTACAAATTCGTCCACCGACTGAAATCCTTTTGTAATTATATCGCCATATCTTGCATATTCCAGTGCCCTGAAAAGAGTATATTCCATATTTGTCCAACTGATAATTTTTTCATCAGGGTTAGTGAGAATATATTCCACATGATCGTATGCCTTTTCTTCAATCGTTCTTGCCGCCGCTGACATTACATCCGACGCCGGGAAATCCACATCAAGTCCGCTGATAAACTCCTGTATTGCCAGTTTTTCCTGTGTTTCTGACGATATTTTTCCGGTATCAATAAGACTGTTCGTTTCTGTAGGGCTTATTCCAAATGTGTCAAGAAATTCTTCTATTTCCTCATCCGTTTCCAGAAAATATCCGCAGTACTCAAAATCAGTCTGCTGCGTAAATACAAATAACGCTCCTGTCTGCTCAGGCTTCAAAAATGGAAATCCTCTTCCAAATCGTGTGATTCTCAACTCATTTTTGCTTTCATAGTATGTAAAACAGCTTTCTGTTTCAAAATCATCCTGCCATCTGATCTTCACTGTCCTTTTGGGAATTTCAGCCTGTTCAAGTTCCTGCCTGCTGAACATCATTTCCACAGCCGATTTCGAAATCAAAATACCAGACTGATGACCGCCTGTTGCACCTGTATCATTTGCAGAAAGAAATTTACAAAATCCTTTTTCACTGTTAAGAACAGATTTTATCGCCTGTCCTGCATATCCTGTAATCATCTAAATCACCATCCTCTGTAATTCTTTTCCCTCTGCCAGGTCCATTTCTTCCATTTTCTTTACTATCAGCTTTGCTACGTTTTCCATCAGCGGTACTACGACAGAATTTCCAAACTGCTTATATGCCTGTGTATCAGATACCGGGATTTTAAAATCATCCGGAAATCCCTGTAATCTAGCACATTCACGTGGTGTCAGCCGCCGGGGATTTTTGCCCTCCTGTGCAATCAGTATTTCCGAACCGTCTTTGTAATATCTCGCGCTGATTGTTCTTGATACACCATCCAATGGAGCAATACCATATCCAAATCCATTTCCTGCCGCTCTGTGCTTTGCAGCATAATTTTGAAGATACGTCCAGAGTTTATCTGACAATGTATATTTCTCATCAACATTTTCATCCAGAATATCACGCATAACAGGTTTTGGAAATTTAGGTGTCAGCTTAAAATCAAACTGTACATTTTTCCCATACTTCTGACGGTCAAATCCCACAATAAGAATACGTTCCCTGTGCTGCGGCACATAATTCTGTCCATCCAGTACAGAATAAAACACATCGTAATCCAATTCTTCCAATGATTCCAATATCACTTTAAATGTTCTGCCCTTATCATGGCTGCACAGATTTTTTACATTCTCCAGCATAAAGGCTTTTGGTCTTTTTTCTTTTAATATCCTGCAAACATCAAAGAAAAGCGTCCCCTGTGTTTTATCCTCAAATCCTGTCGCTCTGCCAAGACTGTTCTTTTTTGAAACACCCGCAATGGAAAATGGCTGACAGGGAAATCCAGCTACCAGAATATCGTGATCTGGTATAGACGAAGCTGGCACCTGCGTAATGTCTCCCTCTGGCTGTTCTCCAAAGTTAGCAAAATATGTCTGCTGGCTGTATTTATTCCACTCATTAGAATAAACACAATGCCCACCGGCCCTCTCAAAAGCAATTCGCATTCCACCTATTCCAGCAAACAAATCAATAAATGTAAACTGACGGTCTTTCACCGCTCGCTGCTTTCTTCTCATATCAGTAACATAATACGCAACTGCCTCTCTCACACAGTCCTGCATTGTCTGTTCCATCATCACTGAATATACGTTCAATTCATTATATAACTCATCATCAACCCTTAAATGTACCTGTTTCATTCGCATCGCTCCCGGGAAATATTTTATACCTGATTTTTCCCTTATTATACTATCAACTCCTCCCAAAATCAAGTAAAATCTATCGAACATATATTCTTTAAGCCCCACCAGCCAGTCAAGAGTAAACTGAACGGTCGCTCCGCTCTTGACCAACTGGCGGGGATTCGCTTCATGGCAGCTAAGAGGGCTTTAAGCAGCCCTCCGCCTGTCAGCGGGCTTCCCGATTGTGTTTTCTCCTTGCAGCCCGTTTCTGCTCGGCTTCTATCTGTTCCTGTTGCTTTGCCCGGTTAATCACAGCATTTACCTGTTCAGAGCCGACCACAGCCTTTATACGCCCAAAATCTGCTGCCACTATCCTCAGTTCCCGGTTTTCATCTAAGACTTCTTCCAGCCTGTTTGTCAGCCGCTCGTTTCCGCTCCGTTCCCTGTTATAAGCCGCTTGCAGCTTTGTAAACTTATTTGAAATATCCAGATATGCCGAATAAACAGAGCGCATGACTTGTACGATTTTCTTTATCAGTGGTTTTGCTTTCTTCTCCCGATACGATTTTGCTGATTCCACAACCGCTGCTTCTGGAAGCGTCTGCTCCGGGTCTGCGGAAAAGTCTGCCGCCAACTTCTCCATGTTCTTTACCATAGGAGCAAGTTCATTCATGCGTTTTTGATATTTGTCTGCCTGTTTCTGCGCTTTCTCTGCTTCCTGCCGGGACTCCTGTAAATCTTCCTGTAAGGAATAAATCTCATCATCAACCTGTAACAACTGTTCATGCAAATCTTCGTTGATTTCTTGAAAAGTAGCGTTCTCTTCCTGCAATTCCGCTTTTTTCGCTTCCAGTTCTGCAACCTCTTTTGCCCGCTCCTTTTTCTCAAAATCCAAGACAGATAAATGCTTTTCATGTGTGCCTTTCTTCTCCCACGCAATCCCATGTTCCAGCATGACAGCGGCAAGCTGTTCTTTCTCGCAAGCCACCCACTGATTTAATTCCGTTTCCCGTCTTGTGTCACCTTTAAATCCGAGAGCAGATAACGCCTGTTTCAAAGAAACTCTTGTATCAAGTCCCCGCTTGCTTCCTGCCGTATACGGTACAAAATCTATATGCAAGTGGGGCGTTGCTTCGTCCATATGAAGATAGGCACTAAACACCCTCAACGTAGGATTTCGCCGCTGAAAGTCCTGCATATATTTATCCAACACCTTTGCCGCAAGCTGTCCATTCTCCGTCTTTGCCCCCATGTTGTCCTTATCCCCAATTTGTAGGATAATCTCATGGAATGGTTTTTCCTGCTTGCCGGAACGGATTTTATCATAATAATCGTCAATCCGGCGGTCACTTCTGGTCTGTTTCTCATTGTACCGAGCGAGTGCTTCATCAAACAATTCGTGATATACGTCTTTAACATTTTCGTTGCAGTATTCCACGTTCAGACAGCTTCGCTCCGGGTCAGTATTCTTTGCATGGAATTTTCTGCTGTTATGGTTGACAGAGCCTTTCCCTGTCATAAAGCTGATCGTTCGCTTCAATCAATTTCCTTTCTTCCTATCCGGGTAATCAGCGCCGTATCCGGCGCATAGGCTTTGTTACTTTCGCCGAAAGTAACGCAAAAGCACTTTCGACAGCCGTTCCGTCCATCAAAAGCTGCCTTTGCGCTCCTCGCCGGAGGGGCTTCTTCCGGCTGTCGCCGGATTATCCCGCCCATGTCACCTCTACGGTGTCTCCGGACAGGACGGCTGTTCCAGCCGAATTGCTTTGCGTGCCACGCCCCTGTTATCTTTCATCAAAGGATGCTCCCCATCGAAAGCTATCCGGCACGCCTCGCCTGTCCAGGTATTCCTGCCTGGCATTCTCGCGTTCCTCCGGCGTTGGTGCTTCTTTTGATTTGGAATACAACTCCCTCAACACCATCGCATCCAGCTTCTTTTCCAGTCCTTTCCGTATCTCATCCCCATAGTCTTCCATATCAAGCAAGTGATACCGGACTAGTGCCAGAAAAAGAGCATTTGGTATCTGTATATTTTTCATCGCGTATCCTTTCTGCGTCGGTTTGCGTCGATAGCGTCGATATTTTCTATACCAGCCCGCTGTGAAAAATACCGTCGCAACCGACGCATATCGTCGCACATCAGTTTTCTTTTTCCAGACGCCTTAACGTAATACTCCGCTCATGCCCTCTGCCCTTTTCATACAAAATCCCGTAATCATTGAGCAGATTGCTGTTCGCCACATTCAGTTTTCTGGATAAGACATTCGGCTGCAATCCCATATCCGGAAGCAGGTTCAACAGTTCTGTGGCCGTTCCCTGCCACTCTGTCCTGTCTTCCGACAGGAACGCATTCACTACCTCCAGAAGCGGGTCAGACGGCTTTTTCCAAAGTTCTGTCTCTGCGCTCTGGAAGTTCCAGATACATCGTTCCCGGTCAAACTCCAGTGTCAGTTCCTGAGGGCTACACTTATCCAAGACGATATTTTATGTTTCGTCTAAACTGAATGTACATAAAGGATAAGGAGGTACTTTCAAAATGGCGAAAACACAAGCAAAATCAAGGATTACAGCCTTGTATGAGCGGCTCTCAAGAGACGATGAACAGGCTGGGGAGTCGAACTCAATCACGAATCAAAAAAAGTATCTGGAGGACTACGCCCGGAAAAATAACTTCGGGAACTGCCGCCACTTCACAGATGATGGTTACTCGGGCGTGAATTTCAATCGCCCAGGCTTCCAGGCGCTGATCGCCGAGGTCGAGGCGGGAAATGTCGGACAAATTTTAGTGAAGGATCTTAGTCGATTTGGCCGTAATTATCTGCAAGTCGGATTTTACACAGAGGTGCTGTTCCCTCAGAAAGATGTTCGCTTCATCGCGATCAATAACAGCATTGACAGCGAGAATGCTGCTGACAATGACTTCGCTCCTTTTTTGAATATCATGAACGAATGGTACGCCAAGGACACCAGCAACAAGATCAAGGCAGTCTTTGATTCGCGGATGAAGGACGGGAAGCGTTGTTCCGGCAGCATTCCCTACGGGTATAACCGCTTACCGGGCGATAAGCAGACGCTTGTTGTAGACCCTGTCGCGTCGCAGGTGGTCAAACGTATCTTTGTACTTGCGAATGAAGGGAAAAGCCCCGGCGAGATTTCGGATATCCTGTACGATGAGAAGGTTTTGATTCCAGCGGCATATCTGAAGGAATACCATGAGGAGCAGTATAACGGATACAAGTTTGCAGACCCTTACAGGTGGCAGACCTCAACGGTGCGGAAGATTTTAGACCGTCAGGAGTATATCGGTCATACCGTGTTACGCAAATCTGTTGGGACGAATTTCAAGCTCCATAAGCGCAGACAGACCAGTGAGGACGAATACTATGTATTTCCAAATACCCATGAACCGATCATTTCTCAGGAGCTGTGGGACAGCGTACAAAGAAGAAGGAAGCGAGTGGAACGTGCCGCGGCGCGTGGGACACATCATCACCGCCTCAGCGGATATATGTATTGTGCTGATTGCGGCAGACGGATGACTTTGCAGACCCATTACAGCAGAAAGGACGGTTCAACCCAGTATTCTTTCCGCTGCGGCGGCTATTCCAGTAAAGTAAATTTCTGCACACCGCACAGTATCACGGCAGATCACATGGAAGAATTGATACTGTCAACCGTACAGCGGATTGCGCGGCGCGTGACGGTGGACGAGGAAGCTTTTGCCGGGGAACTGAAACGGCTCTGGATGGAAAATCAGGAAGCGAAGCCGCAACAGTACAAAACAGACCTGGACAAAATGCAGAAGCGCTATGATGAGCTGTCAAACCTGATTCGCGGCCTTTATGAGCATTTAGTGTCCGGTCTTCTGCCGGAACGTCAGTACAGACAGCTCATGCAGCAGTATGACGGGGAGCAGGCCGAACTGGAGGACAAGATTGCGAAACTGAAAGGGGAACTCTCCGAGGAAAGGGGGAAACCGGCAGATATCGAGCGGTTTATCTCTATCATCAGAGAATGCCGGAAGCCGGACGAGATTTCGGACGCGATGTTTGCGGAACTGATAGATAAAATCGTGGTTCATGAAGGCGAGGGAACCGGCAACTCCAGAATACAGCAGGTGGATATCTATTTCAATTATGTCGGGCAGGTCAATATCGCTCTTACTGAGGAAGAAATCGCCGAACAGAAAGCCCGCGAAGAACAGGAAGCGGCGGAACGGCTTGCCCGGCAACGTGCAAGGCAAAAGGAATCCCGTGAAAAGCGGAAAGCGAAGAAGCTGGAGGCGAACGGCGGCGTGACTGCAAAGAAAAAGATTTGCCCTCATTGCGGCGAGGAGTTTACTCCCACCAGCAACCACCAGACATTCTGCTCAGAAGAATGCTGCTATCAGGCCCGGCAGGAAAAGAAACAGGCTGAACGGGAAGCCGAGCGCGGCGATCATTACTACCGCCAGAGGCAATGTGCAGTCTGCGGAAAAATGTACTGGCCACATCACAGCCAGCAGATACTTTGCTCTGAGGAATGCCAGAAGGAAAATCACAATAGAATCTCCCTGGCGTTCTACCACAAGAAACGTGCCGAAGCCCGTGAAAACGGCGCTTATGATATTTCCAATCAGGAAACCAATGATGAACAGGAGGTAGCAGTATGAACGAATTAAAACTGAGAATCCATGACGACAGCAACGGCCTGGACTATATCCTTGTCGGGGATTATTACATCCCCGATTTAAGGCTGGAAGAACAGGAAGAACGCCGTCCTATTGGGAAGTGGGGACGAATGCACCGTCGGTATCTGGAGGAATACCGCCACATCACTTATGTGGAGTTGGTATTCTCCGGCAGGATGGGAACCTACCTTGCGGACATCAATGAACAGGCGCAGGCTCGTCTTGAACTGCTCATTGACCAGATGAAAGCCGCCGAGGGCGTGACCGAGGATTTGAAGCGCCGCGACTGGTGGAAATGGGTGCAGATGATGGGCAATATCCAGAACCGGGCGGAGGAAATCGTCCTGGCTGAGATCATCTACAACTGACAGTATGGCAAAAACTGAATAAAGAGATCGCGGAGCCGTCCTGTTATATGCAGGGCGGTTTTCGCATTTTAATGGCTATGAGGGGTGTCGGAGGCAGGCTTTGACGACGGATATGAAAATTCAGGGTTAAAATCATTCGCCAATCGGCAAAATGAGGAAATTTGCGATTTTCAGAAGTGCCAGACGGATAACTGTCCATGGAGGTATATGAAAACGCAAAATCCATCAAAAATGCCGGTTCGGCAATCGGTGAAAAATGGCCGAAAACAGCCCCTTAGAGAAAATTTTGATTATGGAGGTAGTTTATGTACAAGCTCACGAAAAAAGAGAGAGACACGGAGATCTATTATAACCAGTCCGGCGATCCCATGCAGATACGCACCAATGACCCGAAACTGATTCGGAGACTAGCGGCGCTCAACGGGGAATATCCGGACTTATGCAGATACATCGGGAAAGATGAAATCTGCGGTTCCTATTTTGAGGTGGACAAGCGCCGGATTAGTATCCAGGTGACAAGACCCTACTCCGAAGAACGCCGCCGGAAACAGAGCGAGTGGGCAAAGGAACACGGATTGAAAGGAAATCAGCGTTTGGACTGACTCCTGAATTATGGAGATGGCAATATCAGGCTCCGGCCTGATGGTTTAGCAGAGTATGATGAAAAGCGTCAAGTGACTGTTCAGCAGATCATTGGCGCTTTTTTGTTGGCAGGGAGGAGACGCTTATGGCAAATGTATACGGATATGTGAGAGTTTCAACGCGGGATCAGAATGAGGACAGACAGATGATCGCGCTTCAGGAGTTGAATATTCCTGAAAAAAATATTTATATGGACAAGCAGTCAGGCAAGGATTTTGACCGGCCTATGTATAAAAAGATGTTGCGGAGATTAAAGCCGGATGACCTGGTCTATGTTAAGAGCATTGACCGGCTGGGGCGCAACTATGAGGAAATACTGGAACAGTGGCGGATTCTGACGAAGGAGAAAAGGGTGGATATCGTCGTCCTGGATATGCCGCTTCTGGACACGCGGCGCGGAAAAGACCTGATGGGTACGTTCCTCTCGGACATCGTTCTCCAGGTACTTTCCTTTGTGGCGGAGAATGAAAGGACGAATATCCGGCAACGCCAGAAAGAGGGAATCGCGGCGGCAAAAGCCCGCGGCGTGCGGTTTGGCAGGCCGCCGGCACCACTTCCGGAGAACTTCCATTCCGTCTATCAGCGCTGGAAAGCCGGGAAAATCACGGGAGTTGCGGCTGCGAAAGAATGCGGAATGCCGATGTCAACCTTTCGGTACCGGGCAGAGATTTACGAAAAAGCCAAGTTATTGTAAGCGGGCATTTTTACAGGAAGGTGTACGTTTCTGTAAGTGCCTGTTTTTTTCATTCACTTGTAATATTAGCACATAAAAGTCTCTCTTGCCACTAGAAAATAGGCGATTTGTGCAGAAATTTGTCTCTGAAAAAAACGGGAAATTAAGGTGTCCAAAACGTACACAAATTTGAAACCATGATATAAAGAGGCGCTATATGGAAATTACCAGTATCATTAAGTATGAAGGCGATAACAGCACTTTCGTCTGGAAGCATCCAAAAGAGGATTTTAATACTGAATTACAGTTGATTGTTCATGAATCGCAAGAAGCCGTTTTCTTTATGAACGGTCAGCCGATGGATTTATTCGGTTCAGGACGATATACGCTGGAAACGGCCAATATTCCCATTTTAAGGAAAGTCAAAAATATTCCAACGGATGGCGTTACACCGTTTCATTGCGAAGTTTACTTTGTCAATAAGGTTGAGCAGATGGCCATCCGTTGGGGGACAGACAGTAAAATCCAGTATATGGAGCCAACGTATGGATTTCCGCTTGCTATAGGAGCAAATGGAGAAATGAGTCTGCGGGTTCAGGATTCAAAAAGACTTTTGATAAATCTCGTTGGCACCGAGCGCGATTTGTCCCAGGAAAGGCTGGTTTCTTATTTTAAAGCGTTTCTAATGACAAGGGTTAAGACTTATATCGCCCAGATTATGAAGGCCAATTCTATTAGCATCTTTGAAATAGATGAACATCTGATAGATTTTTCAGCTGATCTGAAGCAAAGGTTAAAACCGGATTTTGAAGACTATGGAATATCATTGGAACGCTTTTTCGTCACGGGGATTGCCAAGCCGGATGGTAGCCAGCAATATGAAAAATTTAAAGAATTATATTTCAGACAGTATGCTGATATAGCAGAAGCCAAGATAGAACAACAAACAGCCGTGATTCAGGCACAAACTGAGGCTGAAAAGACAGTGATTGCTTCACAGGCAATGGCAAAGAAACGTGTGCAGGAAGGATATACTTATCAGCAGGAACGGGGCTTTGACGTGGCTCAGGATGTTGCAAAAAATGAAGCGGTTGGTCAGTTCACAAACATGGGTGTTGGATTAGGTATGATGGCAGGCGTTGGAGGTGCGGTCGGCGGAGTAGTCGGAGGTGCGGTTAATAGCGCACTCAATGGATTGAATCAGGAAACCATTGTAAATACAGCATCTGCTTTTTGCGATAATTGTGGTGCGCCGCTGGCAAGCGGAGCTGCTTTTTGCGAAGAATGCGGTTCTCCTGTTGCAATAAAATCTTCATGTCAAAAATGTGGTTTCGTCTTTGAACGGCCTGGCAAGTTTTGTCCAAGGTGTGGAACAAGGAGGCAATAACGCATGGATAAAAAACTTAGGACGGTTGTGTGGTTATTGTATGCTGCTCTGCTACAAGTTATTTTGTTCTGCACGACTAAAGCGCTATCCCCAACATTTTGGATCACATATATTTTTATTTGGGTGGCGTGTCTTTCTGTACTTTTTGTGAAGCGTATGAGTATAGAACAGGAAAAATACTTGAGAATATCGTTTATTGTTCTGGAAGTAATTTATTTGCTTATACAGATACCAATAGGTGTGGTTTTCTCTCTGGGAGCTAATGTAATTTCTTATAAAACTGCAATATTGGTTAATGTGTTGATTTTGGTAGTTTTCTGGATTCTAATGGCCGGAAGCTTATATGGCAGCTCACATATTCAAAATGTTGAAGGTAGACAAGAGAATCACCAGACAAAACTATGAAAATATCGAAACCCAAAAATACAAAGAGATGGAGAGGGAAAGATCATGAAACAACTTACTTGTGAAATGTGTGGAAGCACTGATTTGGTGAAGCAGGATGGCGTATATGTATGTCAAACGTGCGGAACGAAATATTCTGTTGAAGAAGCAAAGAAAATGATGGTTGAAGGAACTGTTGAAGTTGCAGGTACTGTTAAAGTTGACGATTCCGCTAAAATTGGTAATTACTATACAATGGCAAAGAATGCTTATGATGCGGGAAATAAGCAAGAAGCAGAAAGCTACTGTAATAAAATTATTGAGATTGACCCTGCGGATTACATGGCATGGTTTCTTAAAGGTAAAGCTGCAGGTTGGCAATCTACGCTAGCCAACCTTCGCATTGAAGAAAGTGTAAATTGCTTTAGTAAGGCTATTGACAATGCACCAGAAAATGAGGTCGATGGAATCAAGAATGATGCGGCTTCTGAAATTTCGTCTCTTTCACAGGCATTGATGAGTTTGTGCTGTAATAATTTTGCGAAGTTTCCATCTAATGATAATAAAGATCGTATTTTAAATAATCTGAATATGTGTAAACTGTATTCTCTTTTGCTTTTATCCAAATGCGGTGTTGCACCAACAGAATTTTATAAAAATATAGCAACTATGATGAACAACGCTGCAATGGACGCATGGAATAATGTAATTACGAAAGATTATAATCGTAACGCACAACCGTCAGACTATGTATGGGAGACTTTTACAAATCGTTCCCTTTCCTGTATTTCGCTTCTTGAAACAGCAATCAGTCTTTCAGATGATGACGATCAGGAAGATGTCGTACGATACAAAAATCTGATTTTTATTACTAATCAGCTTGAAAGTTCCCGCTCATATGCTGGAGGATATGTAAACAAGACATTTAATGCAGAAACAAAGGAGCATTTTATCAATAAAGTAATGCAGTATCATGAGAAGATTAAGGAAATTGATCCTTCTTATGAAATACCGCAACGCAGAACTCCTTCTAAAAATGGTTGCTATGTTGCAACTGCGGTGTATAGTTCTTATGATTGCCCACAGGTTTGGACACTTCGGCGTTTCCGCGATTACACACTGGCAAAAACATGGTATGGTCGCACTTTTATTCGCCTTTATTATGCTATAAGCCCGACGCTTGTTAAGTGGTTCGGGCACACTGCCTGGTTCAGAAAAATGTGGAAAGGCAGACTTGATCGTATGGTTATGAATTTGAATGCGGCTGGTGTCGAAGACACTTTTTACGAAGATAAGGTTTGGTGAATTATGAGTAGCCCAAAAATCTCCGAGCAGGAACAGCTGATCCTGCGTAATCATGCCAAAATAGAACTGGAGCGTTTAGAAAAATGCTTAGCAGATCAAAATACAATAGAGATGTTAGATGCTTTCAAAAATAGGTTTAATCTTTGTGAGACAGTATATAAGGTTATTCTTTCCGAACATCAGAAGCGTAAAGGCAAGCAAACCAAAGGATTCTTAAAAGTTCAAATGACTCAAGTCCCGTATGCCTTAAATTTTGCGGGGTACAAATTTGATAAAACTCTATTGAACGAGTTGTTTGGTTCTTCTTCTGAAAGAGGAAAAACAGTTAAAAAGTTGCGCGATGAAGTTACCCATGGATTCAATGAAAAGGCTATAAAAGAAATCATTCAGCGTAAAGATGAATTGTTTGGATATATGGATTCTTTTTTGTTGGTGATACGTACTTTTGATAATGCCGCAGCGTAATGAAAATCCGCTTAAGAGAATCATGTCTTCCTGTGCTACTCTGTAGTTATTTCATACTTATGCGAAAAACTGGAGAGGCGCAATCACGCTGGTCGGTGTCCAGAGGTGAAACCTTTGGTCGGGAGTGCAGAGGGCGGACAACTCTTTGCTCTGGGTGCAGGGGCGACGCGTCCTGCTGGGGTTAAGGGGCAAAGCTCCTTAGCAGGTTGAGGGCGGCAGCCTCATCGGGTCAAGGGTGAAACGCCTTGGCGGGTCGAGGGCGGCAGGCCCCGTCTG
>JAJQID010000230.1 GCA_021199405.1 Lachnospiraceae bacterium | reverse complement strand
ATTGCTCAGATACTCTTTATACTGCTCTTCCGGGCTTACAACGTTTTCTTCTGCCTCTACTACTGTGGCCGTGTCATTGGAAGAAGCGGTGTTGTTGGAGGAAGCTGAAGCTGTGATCGCCCCTTTTACTCCAACAGGAGCAAGGGCAAGAAGCGCCGCTACTGCAAGGGTTGCTACAATTTTCTTATTCATGGTTTTCTTAATCTCCTTTTCCGATGCCTTCACATCTTTTTTTAACCAAAAGCATTGTACCCCTCCCGCTGGTTTTTGTCAATACCAATATCTTCCTCTTATCATAAATCTTACATACTTTTTTCATCTATGTTTCAATATCTATTGTAAAAGTACAGATTGAAAACCATATTTTGTTCCTTTGATCATAATGAACCATCTTCCCTCCGTATTTCAGCCTCCGCCATTCCCAGTACCGCGAAAACCAGTGGTGTGGATACCGTCTGCTGAAAACTGAACATTCCATTCATCATATATCCGCCCAGCGCCAGAAGAGCCGCCAGTAAAACGCCTCTGGTTGCCTTATATTTCCAGATTCTGTGAAAAGCACAGGCAAAGACAGACCCATAAGCCGCAGCTCCCAATAAGCCTTCATTAACCAGCATATTCAGCCACTCATTATGAGCATTGGCAAAAAGCTCACCCGCCTGTCCGGAATCAGATACAAAATAATCCACATCAAAAACCTCATAAATCAGGTTCGAAAAGCAATCCGGACCCACACCAACCAAAATTTCTTTAAGTCCTCCGCCAAGCCAGCCGAAAAGCGCCATATACCATAAACCGCCGCGGCTGTTGCCCCAGCCATAATTAAAACGCAGAAGGCTGTTGCCGCCAAGAAACTGCCAGAATTCATCTGAAAGCTGACAGGCAATCAAAACGACCACTCCAATGACAACTATGATGATTACAACAGCAAGCGCATATTTTCTCAGCCTGCCATCCGCTGCATAATCCTTTTTCTGTGATTTTTCCCGGAAAAATTCTACGAAATAAAGCACAGCACACAAAATAAGAACCGCCGGCCAGCCTTTAAAAAACAGGAATCCATCCATGGAACCGTCCTCAATCAGATTCAGTTCCCTGGGACCAAATTTTTCCAGAAGCTGCCAGAAAATACATGCCGCCGGAAGCAAGGCACTTAGGACAAGAAATCTGATCAGGCCTTTACGATCTTCCAAAGAGACAAAAAACAAAAGCAGCATCAGGACAAACAGCACCGGGTAAGCTGCCTCACTTCCCTGACTCACAAGCGTTGCGAATGTCAGAAATGTTCCGACCAGCCCCAAAACGCGGGTAAGCCCCTTCCCGGCATAGCCATAATAGAGACTGATGCCAGCAGCCACACTGGCATATCCGCAATACCAGTTATAATGCCCAATCGTCGACAGTAAATGGTTATGATTCCACTCCCAGTTGCTCAACCCCTCATAAACTCCCAGCGGATCGTAGTCCATCCGATTCACTATTCCCAGCAAAAAAACAACTCCCGCAGCGATACCGGCAGCCTTCCATATATATTCCTCCCCATCATAGTACCGGGATACCGCAAAATAAATCCACACAAACAAAAGCTGGGATACCAGTCCCATATACCAGCCGTCAAAGCCCCACAGGGCAGTTTGTTTATCATCACTGAAAAGAAAAGAAATAAAAGAAGTCACTGCAAAAGACAGAACAGCAATGTCCAGCATCGACCATTTTGATTTGTCAAATTGATATGTTTTAAAAGGAAAACAAATAATAGAGCAGACACCGATCAGCACTGCAAAAAGAAGGGTCCTGTCCCGAAAAAAATAATACTTTGCGCTTCCAATGGAAATCAGGCCGTCCTGCATATAAAGAGGCAGCACTGCCAGAAGCAGCAGAAGATAAACTGTAATGAGCAAACCAGCCAGCTTTTGTACTTTTTCACGCATAAAATGAACTTCCCCTCTCAATTTCGCTTCATCCTTTCCATCGCCATTCACAGCGCTGCGCTGTCAAGGACAATGGTAAAGGGACCGTCATTTTCAAGAGACACCTTCATGTGCGCCCCAAAGCTGCCCGTTTCCACATGAAAGCCCTGACTGCGGCACTCATCGACAACATAGTCATACAGTTCTCTGGCATGCTCCGGGGAACCAGCTTCGATAAAGCTGGGGCGGAATCCCTTTTTGCAGTTGGCATACAAAGTGAACTGGGAAACCAGCAGAAGCTCTCCTCCCACATCCCGCAGCGCCAGATTGGTCTTGCCCTGACTGTCCTCAAAAATACGCAGCCCTGCCATCTTGTGGATCATTTTATCGGCGGTTTCCTTTGTGTCCTCCTGGCAAATACCAACCAGCACCAGAAAGCCTTTCTGAATACTGCCGATGATTTTGCCTTCCACCGCCACCTCCGCGTGAGTTACCCGCTGGATTATAAATTTCATGTTCTTTTTTACCCCCGTCATTCCATTATCGATCGTTTGTTATAAAACATTTGTCCCAAGCACCATAATAGTGCTATAATAAACACAAACATTTTATATCCAAAAAGGAGAACCCCCATGACCGAGCAGGAACGAAGCACCATAAAAACAAATATTGAGGGAATTCAGGCCAGAATCAGGGATGCCGCGGTGCGGGCCGGACGCAACCCGGAGGATATCCTCCTGCTGGCCGCAACCAAAATGAACAGCGCCGAGCGCGTGCAGGCCGCCATTCAATCCGGAATCCGCTGCTGCGGTGAAAATAAGGTACAGGAGCTTCTGGAAAAATATGAGCAGAATGCTTACAATGGAGCCGATCTTCAGTTTATCGGAACTCTCCAGACCAACAAGGTCAAATACCTGATTGGAAAAG
>JAJQID010000102.1 GCA_021199405.1 Lachnospiraceae bacterium | reverse complement strand
TCCCGGGTATCCGCGTCCGGGAACTGGAATTCCACGATATATTTCATCCGGCGGAAAAATGCCGGGTCGATATTGTGCTTGTAGTTGGTGGCCAGCACGGAAACCCCGTCGTAGGCCTCCACCTCCTGCAAAAGCAGAGCCGTCTTGTTATTGTTGGAGGACTGGTTGCTGCCGCCGTCGTCGGAACGCTTGGCAAACAGCGTATCGCATTCGTCAAAAAACAGCACCACATTGCACTTCTTTGCCTCTCTGAAAATCATGGAGATGGATTTCTCGGTCTCGCCCACGTACTTGTCGATGACCTTGGACAAGTCTACCCTATAGAGCTCCAGATTCAGCTCATGAGCAATGACCTGGGCGCACATGGACTTACCTGTGCCAGGCGCCCCGAAGAGCAGAATCGACAGTCCCCGACCATAGGGATATTTCTTCGTATAATTCCAGTTGTCGTAAACCTGCTTGCGGAAGGTCATCTGTTCGATGGCGTGCTCCAGCGTCTCCCTCTGGTCCTTGTTCATGACGATGTCCTCGAAGCCGAAATTGGCCTTGACCTTCGTAGCCTTCTGAGTCAGCTCCGAACTCATCTGGTTATTGCAGCCCCGAAAGAGCGTCGCCCTGGGGATTTTGATATCCTTGTCCATGGTGGCGTAGCTCCTGGCCTGATGAAGAGCGGCGCGGATTTTTCCCGGAGTGAACAGAAACTTTGTTGCCATCTCCGGCAGATCCACATCCTCCGCCAGCGCGTAATTTTTCGCGTAATAATTCCAGCAGTCCTCCCTCTCCTGGTTGGAGGGCGTGGGGAGCTCCAGCTCCGTATACTCCTCCTTCGTCATCTCCTTCATGGACAGCTTTTCCTTGCTCAGGGCAAAAACCAGCAGTCCGTGCCGCGTAAGCTTGGAGAAGGCCAGATCCATATAGCCGAAAAATTTCTCCTTTTCCTCCTCCCGGTAGCTTAAATCATCCAGACAGCAGCAGGCGCCGATCAGAATACATTCCCTCGTTACCGCCCACAAGGCCTTATCCACGAAGGAATAATCATAGACAAACAGCTTCTTGCAGTTGATGGATACCGCCCGCAGATTGTGGCGCGCACAAAAATGCTTGATAAAAAATTTTCTGCCGCTGCCCTCATCTCCATAGTAGGAAAAGATGCGCACACCCTCTCCGTAGGAAATTTCCATGGCGTCCAGAACCCCTTCGTTCGCCATGATGGGATCCAGCTCTTCATCCCCGGTGAGCATCTGGAAAAAACGAACGTAGTTCTCATCCAGACGCAGAGGATTCTTGCCGAAAAGGAAATCGATCACCCTCTTGTCCGGCGATACCACGGTTGAAAAGGGCATATCCCCCTGTACCCGCAGATCCAGAAGGGGCAGAAGCTGCTCCAGGCACACCGACATATCGCCGTAGGCTCCGGTGATGGAGAAGGTATCGCCGTAATAGAGCTTCGCTGCGGATTCAATGGTGGGTGCAGCCAGGTTCCCGTTTTCATTGATTACCTGGAATACTCCCGCGTAATCGGTCTGAGTGGAGGAAAGAATGCTGGCGGCCAGACAGAAAATAGTGAAGTTCTCAAACTCCAGGCGATGACAGATATCATGGAAGGGGAGAGAAATCCCCTCTTCTGCGGAAAGCTGCGCTCTGGTGTTTATGTACTCGATCATCTGCTCGACAGGTTCCCCGGAGTCTTCCGCTCCGTAGTCAGACTCATAACCGCTGCTATCCGCAAAATCCGCGAAAAGATCCCCCAGTCCCCCATCGTCTGCCTCCTGCTCCTCTTCGGCAAACTCCTCTTCCACAGACTCCTCCTGCCCGCCTCCTGTGCGCCGGTATTCAAACTTTTCCAGCTTGTCCCGGCAGGTGTCATGAGCAATCTCCAGATCAGGATACAGAACGTTTTTGTAGCCTCCCTGCCCTGTAGCAAAAACCTGTTTCAGCTTTGTCAGATAGCGGCTCATCGCCTCATTGACACAGCCAAACAGATAGTCCATATATTCGTCATAGCTTTCAAAGGACTGATTCCGATCCTCTCCGCCAAATATCATTCCTGCAGCCATCTCATCTCACCTCTTTGCCTTCCGTGTGAAAGATTGCCTTCTGGTCAAACACACTCTTCTGTGTATTAATACCGCCAAAGGTATTGCTGTCAAATACGCCCCTGTATTCGTTTAAAGATGGCTGTTTCTTCCATTCCATGTACTCATCCATCTCTTCATCCTCCGGCTCCGGCTTCTCCGCCTTCTTTTTTGTTTCCTCGATCAGTTTGTCGGTTACTCTCATGCCTTCGCCTCCCGCGCGATATCTTTCTCAATGGTCAGGATATTGCAGCCATTTTCAAAGCGGTACCTGACGCTGTCCATCATCTGTTTTACCATAAAAATTCCCAGACCGCCGACCTCCCTCTTCTGCGCTGACAAAGTGATATCCGGACTTTTCCTTTCCAGAGGATTATAGGGGATGCCGTGATCCACAAACGTTACCCTGCAGCGCTGATCGCCGATCATATCCATCTGCACGGCCACATCCCCCCTCTGACCACCATAGGCATAGCTGGCGATATTGGTATAAAGCTCCTCCACGGACATCAGAATATCTGTCCGTTCAGCTTTGGGACAGCCGAATCCTTTCAAAGCATTCTCTATGGCGTCCCGCACTGTGTAAAGAGTGTCGTTACTGGCCTGAAGCTTCAGATCCACCATCCTTTCCATATCCCTCTCCCTTCTTCAGCGCGATTTCCCGGTACAAAAGTCCCTCCGCACTCGCCCTGTCATGAGTGGCCACTATCACGGTAATTCCCTGCCGGTGTATCAGTTCAAACAGTCCCATGATCTCCTTCGATTCGGAAGGAGACAAATTCCCCGTGGGTTCATCGGCCAGCAGCAGGGACGGATAGTTGGCCAGTGCCCTGGCAAGGCACACCTTCTGCCGCTCTCCTCCGGAAAGCTGTTCCGGATAGCTTAAGTGCAGATGACCGATTCCCAGAAGCTTCAGAAGGGACGCGATCACCATCCGGTTTTCCTTCCTTCCGGCTCCCGCCACCAGTCTTGCCAGCTCCACATTCTCATAGACATTCTTTCCGGAAACCAGAAGTGTCTCCTGAAACACCACTCCGATCTTTCTGCGATAGAAAGGAAGCTCTCTTGCGCCGATCCGGGAAATATCCTGCCCCGCTACCAGAATGCGGCCTCCAGTCAGGGGAGTCTCCTTCAGGAGCAGGCGAAGCAACGTGCTCTTGCCCGCGCCGCTCTCGCCGGTCAGCAGGATGAATTCTCCCTGTCTGACAGATTCACTGAAATCATGAAACACCGGCATCCCGCTTTCCTCATACCGTTTTTCCACATGCTCAAAGCGGATCATGGCATCCGCTCAATGGTCAGCACCTTTGAAAACCCCGTCATATCAAACACCTTCATGACGGCATCGCACACATGAATCAGTTTCATGCTTCCTCCCTTGGAACTGGCGGTCTTCTGTCCGATCAACAGTGCCCGCAGGCCCGCGCTGGATATATAATCCACCTTTTCCAGATCGATCACCACCTGGCTTTCCTTCTGAAAAGCCTGAAGTATACTCTTTTGCAGCTGGGGACTGGTATTTGTGTCCACCCTGCCCTCCACCTTCAGCAGGGCAATGCCCTCCTGTCTGGTTTCTGAAATTGTCATTCCTGCTCTAACCTCCTGTCAATCTGTAGAATGCAATTCTCTTTCCGTGCGCGCCCAGCGATATGATCATTCCTCCAACCGGACGATACCATCCAGCACCTGACTTTCGTCCAGCGCTCCCTGTTTTTGTCCGGCGATCCTGGCGTCCATATCAAGATAGGCGTAATCGTCGAGAACACCCTCCTGCTGTGCGTGAATGATATGGAGTCTGGAACGCACAGGACTGAACTGATTTAACAGAAACAGAAGCCTGGTCTTCGTAAGCTCGTTTAAAGGGTTCCTGACAAGGATCGTCACATCATAGACACTGTCCCCGTAAAGCCGCTCAAATTCCGCCATCTGTTCCGGCTCGATGTAATTTGCCATCACATTGCGCTCCAGCACAAGCACCTTCTCCCCGAGCACAATCTCCGCCACCCGTTCCAGCGCCGCCCTGGTTCCCTTCATCCGGTTCAGAGCATAGGCCTCCTTCACCAGAGGGCGCAGAATCGCCTCATCCAGAAAATCATTTCCCACATTGATGCCCAGCCAGCCGGCGTAGACACTCAGAAGCTCCGCAGGACAGGTATCCAGGTCAAGCAGGGAGGGCAGACGCTCGATCTCGCCCCCGAAATCATTGTACATGCTGGAAAAAATCGACATCCATCGATGAAAAAAGCTGTCCCTCTCCCTGTAGACGGAGGGGAACGTATTCATAAAATTATCGCCCCGCATATCGATGCGCATGCCGTCGATTTCACAGCTGCCCTCCCCGATGACCTCCACCATCAGATAGAGATATCTGCCCTTCAGACTGTACAGCAGCATGTCCTCCTGATTTACAAAACGCAGCGCCTGGATTCTCTCAAAAAACACCTTCTTGATGCTGTCCGTTTCCTCCGGATTACAGAGAAAGTCCTCAATGCGGACAGGCCTTTCGTTCCGATAAAAGGAATCCTGATCCATCGCCGCTACGCGAACGTAGCAGATCATATCCTCTGTATGGCTGATATCCAGTGTGAGCCTTCCCCACTCGGAATCCATGCGTCCGCTGTCAATGGCCTTCAGGTAGATACAGTGGGACGCCAGGCTCTCATCAGCGCGCAGACATCCGTTCTGCTCCAGCACAAATCCGGGATGAAGACCGCTCTGAAAGCGGTTTTTTCGTATACTGTATATGGTTTGATCCGGCATTTTCTTTCCTCCCCTAGGTTCTGCTGGTCACCGTCTCAATCCGAATCTCGCCAGGGCTGCACAGGCAGTTCTGAGCCGGAATGACATCAGAATCCTGAAGCCTGGCCAGCGCCTGGTTCTGCGGATGCAAAGACAGACTGCTGACAAAGGCCACACAGTCCAGCGCCTCGATACAACGGAATATCTGGTCAAAGCGCAATGGCTCGCCGAAGCCGCGCTCTGAACTGACACAGTCCATGGCCTTACGCACCGCGTCAATAATTTCCTGAAGACTGTTCTCAGAATGACGCTTCACACAGACTGTCCCCTGGACGTCCACCTGTGTGTAGACCGGCCCCACAATTTCAATCCTCGTGGTCAGAAGCCTCCGGTTCTCCAGCTGCCGCTCGATGGCCGTCCGGTATATTTCCGAAAGCTCCGGAAATTTCTCATCCGTGTCCGGCTTCACCGCGATACGGACCAGATTCCGGCTCTCGTCCATAAAGGCCTTTACCTTGTGGATGCATAGCTGCGGCGTTTCTTTTACAATGCGCTCATAGTCAGCCGCTGTCACCGCCGTATAGGGCGTCTGCAGATCCTCAAGAAAACGGCGCTTCACCTGCTCCAGATTCTCGCGGAAACACCCCCTTGTTCCCGGCCCGGGATTGTAAAAACGCTGCCCGCCGGTAAGACCTTCCGCCAGCAACGTATTGCCCTCCCGGATATTTCCCTCTCCGCCTCTGGTAACCGCGAAGGCTCCCATATACAGGCTGGCGCCGATAAAGGGTCCCGCATCCTCGATGACGATCTTTCCCTCATCCTCATATAGATAATAGCTCAGATCATCCTCCCCAAAACGGCTGGGATGGACGAAATCATAAAGCTCCTCCCCGTTCTCATCCAGCCGTCTGGCGATGATACAGAAGGACTCAGCCACCACATATCCGGCGGGCAGGCTGATCTCCTGATGATCCACCCCCAGGACCTCCCCGAGAGAAAATCTGCGCATGATCTCCTCGCTGTAGGCTACGATCTTCACGGCGTTTTTCAGCTTTTCCGGTCCATAGCCAAAGCGATCCCTGTCAAAAATCCAGGTCAATGTGCCGTCCGGCTTTTCCTCATAGTCAAAATATCTTCCTTTTCCCCCGCGGACACCGACTCTGGTGTATTTCCGATAAGAGGAGCCCTTTTTCTCCCGACAGAAAACAGTGATATAGCCTTCCTTCAGAATCTCACTCTTCAGACTGACTCTGGTGGTTCGGTTCGAGGTATAGCAGATCGAGCGTGTGTCCTTCTGCCAGACCTCAAACAGGAAGCCGCTGACTGTCACAAGGCGCGGAGTCACATCATACTGTGCGCTCTCCAGCACAGCCCGCACCGCGTAAAAATTCCCCGGAGCCTCCGGACAGGGAGCCGCAGGCTGTTCAGGAAGCCGCATCCGGATCTCACCGCTGGAAAGCAGGCAGCCGGTATCGTCATGCACATGCATGGGAACAAAGCCCTCCCGGGTATAGCACTCCCAGCGGATGTTGGCGAATATGCTGCCGCCCTTTGCAGGCAGGGGATTGCGCTTATGGCGCTGTGCGGCCTTCACATAGAAAACCATCTCCTCCCCAGGCTCCGGCAGAGCATCCGCTAAAAGCCACAGGCTGTCGCCTGCCTGCGGGTGAGCGCCGAACACGGCGAAGGATACCCTCACCTCCCGGTCCAGCAGATGGGAGCAGTCCTGCCACTGTCCTGACCGGTTTGAGTACACGGCAGTGAGATGACACAGCTTCCGATCAATGGGACGGTTCGTCTCAAAACACAGATCCCCCAGATAAAATTTCTGATTTGCCGCGAACGCAAGCTCCTGCCTCTGGTCCTCCGCTGCCAGCAGCACACGGGCGCAGCGCCCCTTCTGGGAGCGAAAACCGACCATCTCCAGCAGCTTCTGGCGCACCGCAGGCGTAATCTCATTGATCCGGTTCTGCTGAAGAATCTGAAAGGCCGTCAGATTCTCCAGGATCGTGACTCCCGGGTCGGACGGATTAAAATTCGTCCACTCCTCCGAATACATGGGAATCTCCGTATAGGCCTCGGCCAGCAGTTCTTCGTATGTACGATCATCCAGGTTCCGGCTGTTCAGCATTCTGTTCCCTCCTCATCCTGAATCATGACATGAATCCTGTGTTCTCCGCTCCGACAGATAAAGAACGGATTCTCCGGCGCACTGTCCAGATCCGTCTCATGGCTGCCCTGACGGTCCTGCCAAGACACGGTAGCCGCCATTTTACGGACGATTGCCCTGCTGCGCAGTGTATTCAGTCTCATGAGCAGCTGCACCCTTCTGGGCAGCACGCCGATCTGCCATCCTTCTCCGGAATCCCCTGTCACCGGATCAAGGTACTGCTCCAGCGTTTCCAGAAACAGGTTCTGTGTCTCAAAGCTGTCATCCATCTGCGGAATCCTGAGCCATAGTCGGACGCTGACCCTGGCGTACACAGGCTCCGCCAGATACAGATTCTCAGGCTCAATGGTGAGCTCGCAGGCCTCCTGCAGATGTTTTTTCAGCTGGCCAGACAGGTTATGAAAGGAATAGGAGCCGACAGCATAGTCCTTCATCAGAATCAGGAAGCAGAGCGCCTGATCGCTCCTTCTTCCATCCCCATTCCAGCCAACTACACCTTTCACCTGCGCAATCAGATCGGAATAATTCTGTATTTCCTGAATATAGTCGTCCATGGAAACCAGGCGGCGTCTGGATTTCAGGATTCCCGCCCCCCGCTTCAGCGCCCTCTCCAGCGTCTCCATGCTGCTCCCGCCGTAAGCCTTCACAGGATTATTAATCTCACCCACAAACATCAGATTTCCCATGGAGTCGTTGATCTGCCCCTCCTCCACATTTCCATCCCCGCCGGCACAGCGGCGAATGATCGTCCGAAAGGAAACATCGGTGGTCACCCTCGGGAAATCGGCATGAATACCGTCGCCGAAAATCAGACGGCTGTTCATGCGGTCAAGCACATAGCATCTCCTGGATTCCGGGAAATCCAGCCTGTCCGTCTCCTTCCATCTCACATAAAAGGAGCTGAACTCCCCCAGCATATCGTACTCCGCGCGCACCTCGTCCGGCATCTCCCTCAGCATGCGCTGCATCATGGGATGAGAGAGCGTATCCTTTTCATTGACCCACAGCTCCACATCCAGGATGTGACTGACGCCCAGATTCACTTCCATATTGGGGGTAGTCTCAGCCAGATAAAAGTTCTCCTCATCCATGGTTTCCACATTGGCCGTCTCCACCGCGTTGAGACAGATTCCCCGAATCAGCGGTGGCTCCCCTGTGATCCGGTTTTCCTCGCCGTCGGCGGGACTGACCCTGATCCAGTAGGCCTGTCTGCCCTCCAGTGTGGTCCGGCTCATATCGGAGGGCGGCAGGAATCGCACAATTCCGGATCGGGACATTCCAAAGGTCTGGTCAATCACCTTCATCTGCTGAAAGCCCTGGGGACTGTAATACGAAAATTTGCAGCGGATCCCCTGGAAACGGGCATGGTCATCGATCTCAAACAGCAGACCCACGGGGCCCTTTTCCATCTTTCTGTCAAAGCCCAGATACAGGGCGTCATCCTCATATTGTCCTCCGGAAAAGGCCGTGAACTCCTCACCAGTGCGAATCTTTGGTGTCAGGTCGATGCGTCTGGTTCCGCTGATGGAAATCAGCCGCTCCGCCGGCATCCAGGTATTCTGATAGGTGAAGGAAATCCGCAGATGCTCCATCCTCGGGCAGTGATGGACACAGGGTACCATATAACAGTTATCCGCTTTCAGCAGACGGATTCGGATACAGCGTCCCGCAAAGGAGCCTGTTCCGGAATTCTCCCAGTCATGGGGACAGGTAAAAGTGATTTCACAGTGAGCGTTGGTATCCCCGGCGAACAGATTCCTGTTCTCGGTGTCGCAGTTTAACTTTTTCCAGCCCAGTCCATTGAAATACTCGATGGAAATCTCCTCAGCTCTGGCGTCCGCGGCCGTATCCGCCAGAAACACCCTCGGTTTTTTCTTGATAATTTTGAGAGAATTGTCCTCCTCGCCCCGGGGCGCGCTGAGAATGCGATGCTCGTGAAAGCTTAAGTCGAAGCTGATTGTGATTCTGGCTCCGGCCTTGGAAAAATAAAGGTCATGGCCAATGTAACACTCCTGATACAAAGAGAGGGTTTCCCCAAAGGGAAGAAAGTTCTCCTCATTGAGATCCTCGATCCCGTTATTCGTATACTGAGCCGGCTGATCGCTTCCTGAGGAGGAGACCAGAATCTCCGATACCGTATAGGCGTCCCGCACCGGTTCTCTGGCACAGAGAGCCAGCAGGCTGTATTCATGGCCGTCCAGCTCCACCTTTTTATTTTCCTTTTCCTTTTGCAGGCGCACCGTCTCTCCGTCCTCCAGGACCTCCACCTGCTCTACAGGGAACAGTCCCTTCTCCCCAAAGTAATAGAAGGCAAAAGCACCCCTGCGCACACCCTCCGTCAGCGTCCGGGCTCCGCGCAGCTTCAGATAGAGACTGTCGTTTTCCAGATCCAGCGCCCAGGTGTGGTAAAAAATCAGCGCATGCTGGCCAATCCCCTTCTCCTCAGAGCCAAAGAGATAAAAGGGGCGAAGCTCCGACTTCGGAAACACCGGTTCGTCCTGAACTTCCTCCCCGTTTTCCGCAACAGCTTCCGCCGGGGAGTCCTCCTCCACGATACGGGGCGGAAAAAAGCTTCCCTTCAGCGGGATAATCTTTTCATCCTTTTTCTGGGTCATAAAGGCACAGTCCAAAGAGGCATTGGTCACATAAAGATCATGGAGAGTCTCAAAGATCAGCTGCCCGTCATAATCCTCGGAATCCGCCAAAAGCTTGGCGCCTCTGCGCACCTCCACACCGGGAACCGTATCCTGCGCCAGGTTCATGACCACCGTCGCCTTGGCCGGCCGGGCAGGCAAAAGGGAGATTCCCAGAAGGTTGACAAATTCCGTGCGATACTTGTCCAGCACCTGTCCGTAGCGTACGATATTTCCGGCCATCTGCCCGGCAAACACCTTCGCCAGGATGGAGCCAATGTCCGGATTCTCCCGTTCAAAACGCCACTCCGGCGTGTAGGAGGCGGCCAGCTCCTCGATCTGGCGCTCCAGCTCCTCCTGAATGTGGTCGTCGGCCTGGATGCTATTCCAATTCTTCTTCATACTGTTCCGGCTCATAAGCTTCTTCCTCAGCTGATTCTTCTAAATAAAACGGGAATACCAGACTGTCGCTGGTGTTATTGTCACGGATGACATAATCGATCTCAATCATCAGGCAGCCGTCCCGCACCTCTGAGTCCGTCGTGATCTGCACATTGCTCACCCGTGGCTCCTGCTTTGTGATCTGCTCCCTGAGAGAACGAATCATCATACTGACGGTGGTGGCGTTGATATCCATAAAGGTATAGGACATAAGATTGGTCCCGAAATCCGGTCTCAGGAAACGCTCCGATCTCTGCGTCATCAGAATCAGATAGACGGATTCCTTCACGCTCTCCTCATAGGACGACGTCACAAACCGCCCTGTTGCTCTGTTAATCTGCGGGGGAAACTTCATTCCCACCCCTGGAAGCCCTTCCTTCGGCATCTGTATCACTCTCCTTACTCTTTATCCGATCTTGATCGGTGTTCCCGACATGGTCACGGCTCCGCTGCTGGACAGCTTGAGGGATCCCTTTGCGCTTACCTCCACAGAGGCCCCCTCCAGCTTCAGAGAACTGTTGGCGTTCACGGAGAATTCGCTCTGCAGCTCCTGGGCGTTCTTGGTGGCCTTCACCGTAATGTTTCCGGAGCTGCCGTCAAACTGAAGCTCGATTTTGCTTCCCACCTTGACGGACAGCTCTTTCTCCACTGTCAGCTCGGTCTTGCCATTTTTCGTATCCATTTTAATCTGATTTTTCTTTTCCTTATCAGACACCAGAATAACGCTGTTCTCATTGTCCAGCTCGATGGTATGGTGTTCCCCCGCGGTGGTCAGCTTTATCTTGTCCTTTTCCCCGTTTCCTTCCTTATTGTCCTCGAAATACAGGATGTTTCCGTTTTTTGTGGTGATCTTCTTGTACTGATTGTTTTCATCTACGGAGCCGGTCAGAATCTTGTCGCTGTCCTTGGGAATGCAGCCGATCACATAGGGCTTCTCAATGTTGCCCTGTTCAAACACCAGAAGCACCTGATCTCCCACCTCCGGCAGGAAATACTGGCCCCAGGAGGAGCCGCCGAATGGCATGGCCACTCTGGCCCACTTCAGCTTGTTGGCGTCGGTGTCCCGGGTCGGAACCGTGACGCAGACCCGTCCTGGCATATCCTTGTCATAGTTTTTTGCCACCTGGCCCAGCACGACGCCGAAGATCCGGTTGTCCCCCGTCTCGGTCTTCATGACCTGCTTCTCCGCCATATCGTCGATGATGTCAAACAATCCCATCCCGGAATCCTCCTCCCTGGATTCGCAGCCCCTTCCTCTGCATGCGTGACAGTTTCCAACCGGATGGCTGTGAACAGCAGCCGGTTATTTCATGCTGGCCGCTTTTCCCGTCACTCTGGTAACATATCCCTGGTCGCTGTCCATGATGTGCCGCACGTTCACCACATAAAAGGTATTGGACACTGCCGTCCCCAGATTCTTGATCTCAATAAACCGTCCCACCGTCATCTCCGGCAGGCCGATCAGCTCCGCCTCCAGCGTCCCGAAGCGGTAGGAAATTTCACTTGCCAGATAGTCAGCCCTGTAGCCCGCCTCTGTGGCAGAAGCCACAGTAGGATCGATATAGACCTTCTCCGACTTGCTTAAAAGAGCCTTTGCCTTGCTGCCCTGGGAGATTTTATTCTGGAGCTTCTGGGTCTGGGAGATCGCCTTGGATTTGCCGGCATCCATGCCGCGAACCTCCACGGTCTCTACAAGTCCGGTGATGTCATATCCGATCTCGAAGCTGCGAAACCCGTCCTCCGGTCCCAGCTCGATCAGCACTTCTGTGTTGCTTCTGGCCTTCCGGAAATAAACGTCGCCGCCCACGGTAAAAAACTCATAATTGAATTTTTTCGCCGCCTTCACCACAAACTCGTAATCGCTCTCACACACCATCTCGATGGTACGGTCGCTTTCAGAGCTTCCCCCCGCGGATGCCGACTTATCCGGCGTGTCGGTAATATTGATGCTGGAAATGATACCGCCGGACTTCAGCTTTGCGTAAGCGGTTTTCTCCAGAATCTCCTTCACCGCGGCGGAATAGGTAGTGGCCGTCAGCTGTTTGGAGTAGGTTCCACTCATCATGATGCCCTTCACATCCATGGCGGTTACCTCCACCCCCGGCGTGCCCCTTTCCGGATAGACAAACCGTACGCCGGATATAAATCCCTGAAAGATCTCCCTCGCAGTGGAATCGTAGCCCAGGCCGATGGTGACGCTGGAGCCTATGTATATCCAAGACTTGATATCATCAAAACGGAAGCTGCGGGCAGTCTGGTCATAGCTGTTATAAATCCAGAAGGTAGCGATAGAGGCCTCAAAGCCGCTGGTCATCTCCACCTCAATATCAGAGACAGCCAGACCCGCCTTATTGGAGGCAAAATCCTCCCCCTCAATCTTCACCAGTGCCACCGGATATACGAAGCCGCCGTATTTTGTTTTCAGATCATCATAGACAAAGGTCGTTGCCATCCCCGCACCCTCTTATAGTTTCACATTCAGCAGGCTGCCCACCTTCTGCCCAATGCCCGTGAGACTGCTGCTGCCATTCTCAAATGTTGTATTGTATGCCTCATCCCACATTTTTTTATTCTCTACCTGCCAGTTAGAAGCAGGAGTTGCCAATAGCCCATAATTCCCATAACAGATCATGGAAAGATTCACCTCCGCCCTGGTGGGCTGTCCCAGAGGATTAAACATGGTGTATCTGGCGCTGACATTTTCCAGACATCCGTCATAGCGAAGGCTTCCCCAGCAGAAGGCAATCTCTCTTGTTTTATCCTGCTGCAGGGCCCCCAGAAAAGCCTCCACATCCCCTTTTACAGAGTAATCCGACGTATCCTTCATTCCCGTTAATGTCAGAGCCGCCTTCGCCGCGTTCACAGCCAGTGCGGAAGTGGATGTATTCAGCTTGTCCGCCAGAAAGGCGTCCGAATTATCAGTTTTATCAAACAGAAGCTGGACGGTCATGGAAATACGAACATCCCCCTTACCC
>JAJQID010000055.1 GCA_021199405.1 Lachnospiraceae bacterium | reverse complement strand
AGTGTGCAGTACTAATAATTGCATGCTGAGCTCCTGCTTAAGTTAATGACATTGCGTAAAATGGGCATTTGTAGGCTATTGAAGGGATATAAAAAGCATGATAAAAATACTATTCATCTGCCACGGCAATATCCCGAAAAGGCTTTGAGGTGACAGTATGAAAGAAGCCTCCGTTGGAAATGGATTTACCAGCGGAAGCTTTCAGTATATTCAGGAATTGAATGTATGGTGTTGCTCTAATGTCAGGCCGCTCAGTCTGGTCAGAACAGTGAGATATTCAGTGAGCAACCCTGAGAAAAATATATTCCGGCAAAAATATCAGGAACAAGATGAAATCTTGATAGATTTATTGCCGGTAATGTGATATATTTATATACAGCTTCGTGTAATTATTGATTGGAATGATAGCAAAGGAGGCCAAATGCAGTATCTTTCGGTTGCTGAAACAGCGAAGATATGGAATATATCGGAACACAGCGTGAGAAACTATTGCGCGAATGGAAGAGTTGCTGGAGCATTTCTTGCTGGTAAGACCTGGAAAATTCCTGAGAACGCTCAAAAGCCTGAGCGATCTAACAGGAAAAAGGAACAGCCGGTTATTTTGCTGGATATTCTGCAGGAACAGAAGGCTGGTAAGTGCTCCGGCGGTATTTATCATAAGACGCAGATTGATTTAACATACAATTCAAACCATATGGAAGGCAGTCGACTGACCCATGATCAGACCAGATATATCTTTGAAACAAATACGATTGGTGTGGAAAATGAGGTTCTGAATGTGGATGATGTGATTGAAACAGCAAATCATTTTCGTTGTATTGATATGATTATTGATCATGCAAAGGTGACATTGACGGAGAAGTTTATAAAGAAACTTCATCTGGTGTTAAAAAACGGGACCAGCGATTCCAGAAAAGACTGGTTTGCTGTCGGCGATTATAAGAAATACCCGAATGAGGTTGGCGGTATGGACACGGCTATTCCGGAAGAGGTTGCCGGTAAAATGAAAGCGCTGCTGACAGAATACAACGGAAAGGGAGAAAAAAATTTGGGGGATATATTGGATTTTCATGTAAAGTTTGAGCGGATTCATCCATTTCAGGACGGCAACGGCCGTGTGGGCAGACTGATTATGTTTAAGGAATGCCTGAAATATAATATTGTTCCGTTTATTATCAATGACGACCTGAAATGGTATTATTATCGGGGGTTAAAAGAATGGGAAAATGAAACGGGTTATCTTATGGATACCTGTCTGACCGCACAGGATCAATATAAAGGGTATTTGGATTATTTCAGAATCCGATATTAGCCAGAAAATCATTTTTTATGAAAAAACAGGAGGTATTTTCAAATGAAGCTTTCTATGAAGGAAAAGGCATCCTACGGCCTTGGCGCTGTGGGAAAGGACATGGTGTATATGCTCTCAGCCAGCTATGTCCTGTATTATTATCAGGACGTCTGCGGTGTAAACGCGATTGCTATGGGCGTCATCCTGATGGCTGCGCGTGTGTTTGACGCATTCAATGACCCGATTATGGGTGTGATTGTGGCAAAGACAAAATCAAGATTCGGGAAGTTCCGTCCCTGGCTTCTGATAGGCACGCTGCTGAATGCGGTCATTCTGGTTCTGATGTTTTCTGCGCCGCCCGCGCTCGATGGCTCCGGACTTGTGGCCTACGCCGCGGTTACCTATATTCTCTGGGGCATGACCTACACGATCATGGACATTCCGTACTGGTCCATGATCCCGGCGTTCACGGAGGGCGGCAGGGAACGTGAGAACCTGACGACCCTTGCCAGAAGTGCGGCTGGTGTGGGCTCTGCCCTGATCACCGTGGTTACCATGATGAGCGTCATGGCTCTCGGCAGTGGAGATGAGCGTGTGGGTTTTCAGAGATTCGCGCTGATCATTGCCATTCTGTTCGTTTTGTTTATCTGCTGCACTTGCCTGAATATCAAAGAAAAATCCACAGTGGATGTGGAATCTCCGTCTGTGGGACAGATGTTTCGCGCACTGCTTCAGAACGACCAGGCGATGACAGTGGTTGTAACGATTGTCCTTATCAACTGTGCGGTCTATATAACATCGAATCTTGTGATTTATTTTTTCAAATATGATTTTGGCGGAGAATTCTGGTACAGCTCCTACACGCTGTTTAACACCTTTGGCGGCGCGATGCAGATTCTTTCGATGATGTTGTTTTTCCCATTGCTGCGGAAGTTTTTTAACACTATCCATATTTTTTACATCAGCTTTTCTATGGCGGTGGTCGGTTATATTGTTCTGCTGGTGCTGGCTTTCACGAGTATGTCAAATGTCTTTGTGCTGTTTATCCCGGGTTTTCTGATTTTCGCGGCCAGCGGGATGCTGACGGTGCTGACGACCATTTTTCTGGCAAATACGGTGGATTACGGCGAGGTCAAAAATAACCGCCGGGATGAGAGCGTAATTTTTTCCATGCAGACCTTTGTCGTCAAGCTTGCATCCGGGATTGCCGCACTGGTTGCTTCCATCTGTCTTTCCGTGTGTAATTTGAACTCCGACACGGATGCTGAATCCGTTGCCGCAGCGGCTGAGTCTTCTGTAGCCGGTCTTCGCATGACCATGACCATTTTCCCGATTGTGATGCTTTTCATCGCGGTGTGGTTGTTTTATAAGCGTTATCAGCTGACGGATGATAAGGTGGAAGCGCTTGCGGAGGAGATGAGAGTGCGACGGGAAAAAGGGAACGTCTGATCATTTTCTGCGTTTTATGGAGAGCATGATGAAGAAAAATGATGTACATATCAATAATATAAAACCTGAAGAGATGAAACCGGAAGAAAATTATGTTCAGTTCATGGAGGAGTGTGTGCTTCCTTATGTTCTTTCCCGCAGGGA
>JAJQID010000226.1 GCA_021199405.1 Lachnospiraceae bacterium | reverse complement strand
GTTGGATTCTCATCTGAGCCTTGTGATCAAAAATATTTCCGCTCAGGAGCTGAATATGCCGGTGGAGGAGTTGACAGAACGTTTTGTCCGGGGAGACGTCTCCCGAACGACGGAGGGCAGCGGCCTGGGGCTGTCCATTGCCAGAAGTCTGGTAACGGCTCAGGGAGGCACATTTACCCTCCAGCTGGACGGGGATCTTTTTAAGGTGATAATTACCTTCCCGGTTTCCGGTTTTTGATATTATTCTTCCACCTTTCTGCTGGCGTAGTAGCCGATCAGAAGTTCGTGAATCTTGTCCCAGGGTTCCAGTTCTCCGGAGATGGAGCTGGAATGATTTAACAGATCAATGATGGTAGCAATCTGCCGGCTCATGTCAGCGCAAATAAACCAGGGCTTCTGATAAATTTCCGGCGGCAGATATGTCAGGTTGGTGACAATGACCTTATCCAGATTCTGCTCCTCGTAAGCCTTATCGAAAGCCTGCAGGCCGTTGGTGAACAGGCCGAAGGTGCAGCAGATAAATACCCGCTTTGCGCCCATCCCCTTTAGCTGTCTGGAGGTGTCCAGCATACTTTCACCGGAGGAAATCATGTCATCTACAATGATGATATCCTTTCCGCGGATGTCGCTTCCCAGAAATTCATGGGCTACAATGGGATTCTTGCCGTTGACGATGGTAGAGTAGTCGCGCCGCTTATAAAACATACCTGTGTCCGCGCCCATGGCGCTGGCAAAATAGATAGCCCGGTCCAGGGCGCCCGCATCCGGGGAAATCACGATGGTGTGATCTTTATCCAGAGCCAGATCATCCACTGCCGTGGTCAGTGCCTGAATGAACTGCAAGGTGGGCATGTGGTTGTCAAAGCCGCCCATGGGGATAGAATTCTGTACTCTGGGATCATGAGCGTCAAAGGTGATAATATTGTCCACGCCCATCTCGTGAATCTCAGACAGAGCGTATGCACAGTCTAAAGATTCAGTGCCCGTCCTGTGATGCTGCCTGCCTTCATAGAGGAAGGGCATGATCACGTTGATGCGGGCTGCATGTCCTTCACAGGCGGAAATGACACGCTTTAAGTCCTGAAAGTGATCGTCCGGGGACATATGGTTGGTGTAGCCGTTCATCTGGTAGGTCAGGGAATGATTGCAGATATCAATCATGATATAGAGATCCCTGCCCCGGATGCTGTCATAGATGACGCATTTGGCCTCGCCGGTGCTGAAACGGGGAATCTCATATTTGATGAGGTAGCTGTCTCTGATGTAGCCTTCAAAGGAAAGGTCCTTCTGAAACAGGCTGTCGGTGCTGTGCCGGAACTCCGCCATATACTTGTCCACCTGTTTTCCCATATCGGCCATGGAATCAAGGGCAATGATTCCCAGGGGCGCCACTGGCATGGAACGCTCCAGCTCATGTAAATTTGCCATGCTGTCCTCCTGTAGTTATAAAACGAACATGTCCGCTGATGCGGACAACACTATGAATAAAAGTCGATTGCTCCGCAATCGCTGCCGCTATTCGCAATTCGCGCTGTCGCGCTACTTGCTCATACCGGTCAGGTCGTCTAATATACATGCTCTTAGCCATGCAAGCATGGCACGAGCCTGTCTATTGACGACACTTTTATAATAATTTCCACACAATTTTAAAACATTACATAGTGACACGTCAAGATTTTTTTGATAAACTACACGTAAGCACTATTATCATTGAAAAGAGGTACTCATGGCAAAAAAATCTTCACGCCCCATCGTAGCGGTGGTAGGCAGGCCAAATGTGGGGAAATCCACATTTTTTAATGTAATGGCCGGTTCCAATATTTCCATTGTTAAGGATACGCCGGGAATCACAAGGGATCGTATTTACGCGGACGTATCCTGGCTGAATTATCATTTTACATTAATCGATACCGGCGGTATTGAGCCGGACAGTAAAGATATCATCCTTTCCCAGATGCGTTCTCAGGCGCAGATCGCTATTGACACCGCGGATGTGATTTTATTTATGGTGGACGTAAAGCAGGGGCTTGTGGACGCTGACGGCAAGGTGGCGGACATGCTGCGCCGCAGTCAGAAACCGGTTCTTCTGGTGGTCAACAAGGTGGACGCACCGGTCAAACAGATGGCGGACGTTTACGAGTTTTATAATCTGGGAATCGGAGATCCCTGGCCCATATCCAGCGTTAATCGCACAGGGCTTGGCGATATGCTGGACGAGCTGGTAAAATATTTACCTCAGGAGGCTGCTCAGGAGGAAGAGGACGACCGCGTCCGTGTGGCCATCATAGGAAAGCCCAATGTGGGCAAATCTTCCCTGATCAATAAGCTTTTGGGGGAGGATCGTCTGATTGTTTCTGATGTGGCAGGCACCACCAGAGACGCTGTTGACACGGAAGTGACATATCATGGAAAATCCTATATTTTTATTGACACCGCAGGCGTTCGGCGCAAAAATAAAATAAAAGAGGATCTGGAGCATTATATGATTATACGGGCGGTGGCCGCTGTGGAGAGGGCCGATGTGGCGGTGCTTATGATCGACGCCACGGAGGGTGTCACCGAACAGGATGCCAAGATCGCAGGAATTGCCCATGAGCGGGGCAAGGCCATGATTGTGGCGGTCAACAAGTGGGATGCGGTGGAGAAGGACGACAAGACCATTTACCGGTTCCAGGAGAAGATTCGCCAGACTTTGTCCTTTATGTCCTACGCGGAGATTATTTTTATTTCTGCGGTGACCGGACAGCGTCTGGGAAAGCTGTATGAGACCATTGATGTGGTGGCGGCCAATCATGCCATGCGGATTTCCACAGGTGTACTCAATGAGATTATGGCGGAGGCCGTGGCCAT
The DNA here is from genome assembly GCA_021199405.1 of Lachnospiraceae bacterium. Lineage (GTDB taxonomy): Bacteria > Bacillota > Clostridia > Lachnospirales > Lachnospiraceae > RGIG6307. Next base: position 49 of record JAJQID010000226.1, on the reverse strand, counting down.
GCAGCAGCCGCCGTCGGACAAGGGAAAGCGTCTGCGAATATATTATATC
>JAJQID010000216.1 GCA_021199405.1 Lachnospiraceae bacterium | reverse complement strand
CTCAGTATCAGGCGAACAAAACGCCTCAAAACTGCCATTCAGTGTACCATATTCCATAAAGAAAGTCCATACGCAAAAGAACGTTTGTTCTTATCTGTACGGACTTTTTCGTTATCTGTTTTCGTATCTGATTATTCAGAAGTGATTGTCTTTCGTTGTCGGCGTCATAAAGAAGAACTCCCTTTTGATAAACTTCATTTTCAATGGAAGGGAATTCCTTCCTCTCCTCAAATCTGCTTTTTGTCCCAACTATAATATCTACCGGACGTTATTTTACTCTGCGAACAGCCTTATATGCTTTCGTTGTTTCTGCGGCAAGATCAGGTATCCCAGCTTTCACCACGATATAAAAATCAAAATCGCTATCGGATGTATAAGTGTTATTCGCAAAAGACCCAGACAAATATATTTTTACCGGAAGCAGCTGATTTACAAAATGATTTTTCAATTCTTCGATTTCCTGTACAGGCATAATTATCCACTCTCTGTTTTATATTGTATCGCCTTATCTTTTACTATAGTTATCCTGAAAAGAAACATACTGCCAGCTGGCCCCGTCATCCTCAGAGACAAACAGCAGGTACATGTATGCATCTGAGGCGGAATCACTGGAAACCCTTACATATAAAGCTCCATCCTCCTCATAAGGCGTATAAACGTAGTCCATATCCTCCGGAGTAAAATCAAAAGCGTTCCCTTCCATATCCTCCGCACCGTCGTTGACCGGGAGGAACACCTCCTCAAAGGTTTCTCCCCCGTCAGAGGTATAATAAATATAGGAGGAATCCTGAGAAGCATAGCTAAGCAGAATAAAACCGGTATTCTCATCCATGAAGTAAATGGATTCCGCCACACCCCAACGTCCATTGAAGGGATCCTCATTGTAAACGCTTCCATTTTCAAAGGAGTACCAGCGGCTTCCCGCAGCCGCATCCATGACCCTCAGGCTCATGGATGTATTTTCATCCAGGTAAAAGGTCATTCCCTCCTGACCACCAATCAGAGTTTTGCCCGCCTGCTTTGCCGCCTCAATCTCCGCAAGCCGTTCCTCCTCCTCTTCCCGGGCCTGAATTTCCTCCACTGTTTCCATGGTTCCCACGCCCGTCACCATGGTTAGGACCTTTGTATCATCTTTATAGACATACATCAGGAACCCGTCTGTGGCATCATCCGTCCGATTCAGATCCTCCGCGGACAGATAATACCACCAGTCTGAGGGGTTCGAAGCTGACTTAGGAGAATTTCCTTTCCCATATCCGCTGTAATAAACTGTAAAAACAGCACCTTCCCCGCTGTCTTCATCCTCCGCATCAGACAATGTTTCTGCGTCCGCCTCCTTATCAGAAGCCGAAACCTGAAATCCCAGACTCTCCAGCGCCGAAGGATTGCTTCTGAGTGCGTCCATCATTTCAACCATAGGGGACAGCTGCTCCTGCTCCATATACTCCGTGTTTGCGCGGGATCCCAGATACACTGTCATTTTATCACTCTTCGAGCTGTCATAGTCAATCAGCCACCCGTGATAGCTTCCTTCCTCATCAAAAGCGTACAAAAGCACTTCCAGCGACTGAATCGTTCCCTCCTCATCAAGCTCAAGGATCAGCGTATCCGCCGCATACAGCTTCCAGTCCTGATCCAGACCGCATTTGTCCTCCAGGAAAGTGAAAATTCCGTCCAGACCATTTGCCAGAAAATCCCGGTCTGTATCATCCAGCACAATACTCCTTGTGGTTTTCCTGTTATTCAGATAGGTTCCCAGCCGCCCGCTGTACAGCTGTGCGGACTGATAAATCCGGTATCCATAATATCCCGTCAATCCAAGTATGACAACCAGTTCCGGCAAAAGAACCCATTTGAGGCATCCTGCTTTGGCTCTCCTTTTGTCCCTTTCCTTTTCCTCCGCAAATTTTTTCTTTTTCTCAACAGGGCTTTTCTTTTTCCTGATAAAATAAATAACCGTCCATATCAGAAGCCAGAGTATCCCGCAGACAAAGGCCGCAGCAACCAACGGCAGCTTCTGCCGGACTCCTCCGTATTCGCAAAGATCACAAAGGACCGCCAGACCATAGCCATATATCATTAAAAACACGGGGTTCAACAACACTGCCCAGTATAATTTCCGGTTCATAAAAAATCATCCTTTTCACTCTGGTAAGGACTGCTGTTGTTTACAATCAGCACATACTTTACCCTGTATCAAAAATAACAAAACAGTTGCCTGATGTCAATGAACAATGCGCCTGGCAGCCGACTCTTTTTTAATTCTATATTTTACCACTCTGATCTGGATCGGCCTTCTGGACTTTATGGTAAAAATTGTCACAAGAATCATACCCGATGGAACCGAAACCCAGGCTGACCTGGCAAAGCCCCGTTATCTGGATAAAAATGTGCTGACCCAGCCCGCCGCGGCTCTTCGTCTGGTGGCTCAGGAGGTGCTGCACTGCAGCCGGATGGTGCAGGATATGCTGACCCGGGTCAGGGAGGCCATCCTCCCCGGTGATACCCACGCCCTCCAGGAGGTCAGAGATCATGGCAGCGCCCTCAACTCCCTTCATATTGAGATCGACGAGTATCTGGCGGAAATGTTTTCCTCCGGCGTACTTACGAAACAGCAGTCCACTCAGACCGCCCGGCTGATGTACGTTCTGAGCGACATTGACCGCATGGGCGATCTTTCCGTAGAAATGGCTGACGCTCTCTTTGAAAAATCTGACAAAAACATACTTACTCCCAGGAAGCTTTGATCGACCTGGAAAAGAGTCTGGGCAGCATAAAAAAAATATACCGTGATGCCTTAACCGCGCTGTCTGCCGGCGATACCGTCGCGCTGGACGAGCTCCTGCGTCACAAGGATCAGTTGTTGCGAAAAGACTGTACAATTCCATCCTTTGCGTGATATGATAAACAGGATCGTTTCCATG
>JAJQID010000243.1 GCA_021199405.1 Lachnospiraceae bacterium | reverse complement strand
AAACGACGGAAAGCCCCTGTTTATGCGGGGTAAAATTGCCGAAAATGAAGAAAAGGATATTTTGTATCAAAACCCTCAAAAAGCGGCTTGAACTATTCGACAAAATCTCATATGGAAAACATCTGTTCAGCAAAAATCCCTCTGCCGACTTTTCAATAGTCGGCGGAGGGACATTCACGTTATGCGAATATAATTTCAGTGTTTACAATTTCTCTTGCGGTATCACAGATACCGTTCATTTTCTGTATCCAGATGAATGAATTTTCGGATTTAAGCAGCTCGGTGATTCCCTGTGCTTTTTTCATTTGTTCCACAATCACGTCATACCGCTTTTGCGCTTGTTCATCAATGTCTGACAGATGCTGATACAGTTTTCCGGTCAGCAGCAACCCGTCATAAAGTCCGCGCTGATATTCTTGATATTTCTTGCGCCTCTGTCCCCATACACCGATAGGAAAATGTTCTGCCGGTGTATATGACAAGTCAGGAATCAGATACCCATTTTCATTTTCACTATAGGTATCGCCGGTTTGTTCATAAAGAGATTTCATGATCGTATTCATCCTTTGCTTATTCATATTTTGTAACCAATCCTGTATGACAGTTGCCATCGTTAAATTTGATTGATTACTGTTTTATGAACAACCAGCATTATCGCCAAACTGTCAGGACATAAGATTGAGCTGGTGGAGAACGCGTTGAAAATATTCCAGGGACTGGGGCTTGTGGAACCTTGTGCGGACGGGACTTTGTACATGACAGATATTGAACTAATGGTTGGTAAGTCCTCCGGCGAGGCAGACCGAAAACGGGAGGCGAGATCGAAAAACAAAGAACTCGAATCTGAGAAAGAATGAGAGGACATTTGTCTGCCATTTGTCCACCAGAGAAAGAGATAGAGAAAGAATAATAGCAAGAAAGAGAGTGAGAGTCAGAGAGAAAGCGGCTGGGGAGCGTTGCAATGCAACACGGATGCAACACGAACGCGACGCTAATGCAGCAAAAATGCAACATTGATGAGAGCGTTACTTTGTAACACGAATGAAACGCCTGCGTAACGCTTATGTAACGCAGGGACAGGAAAGAATGCTTATTGCGTTGCAAACAGAGCAAATTTATCCGGAGAGGAGGTGTGAGACCGTGAATATGATGGTTCATTGTATTTCACAGGAAAAGGAGAACGATTTATGAAGGAAGTCCCGATTTGGGAGAAAAGTAATTTAAGCCTGGAAGAGGCAGCGGCTTATTCCGGCATAGGAATCAATAAACTGCGTGAACTGACAAGCGCGAAGGATTGCCGTTTTGTATTGTGGGTAGGTAGCAAACGGCTGATTAAGCGCCGCCTGTTTGACCAGTATATCGAACAGGAATATTCAATCTGATTTTAAAGTTTGTGATGGGAATTGCGGCTTTGATATGGTAAAATAACGAGGAAAGTGGATGCCATGCTTGCATGAGCAGACACTTGACGACTATCCCCATCGAGACAATAGTCGAGATGGGGTGATAGTAATGTCATATCAAGGCTCTTTCCATCACGGAAAGGAGAATGACATTGCCTGAGAGAAGAAAAGACAGTAAAGGAAGGGTTCTGCGGGCGGGAGAGAGCCAGAGAAAAGACCTGATTTATCAATATCGGTATAAGGATGTTCTGGGGAAACGGCAAACGATCTACGATGCCGATCTGAAGGGACTGCGGGAGAAAGAGCAAAAGATTCAGAAGCAGCTTGATGAGGGCGCCAACTACGCGGCGGGAAGCATTACTGTAATTGGGCTGCTGGAGCGGTATATTCGCCTGAAGCAGGGTGTTCGCTACAACACCAGGGTGGGATATAATTACGTATTAAATCTGATAAAGAAGGAAGACTTCGGTTATCGGATGATCCGCGATATTAAGATGTCGGACGCGCAGCTCTGGATGATAAAACTTCACGAGGACGGAAAAGGCTACAGTACGCTGACCAGTGTTAGAGGAGTCGTCAAACCGGCGTTTCAGATGGCCTACAATGAGGAAATCATCCGGAGAAATCCCTTTGATTTTAAGCTGACCGATGTGGTGCCTAATGATTCCAAGAAGCGCATCGCCATGACAAGAGAGCAGCAGGAAACGTGGATGAATTTTATTCGTACCGACAAGACCTACCGCAAGTATTATGATGAGTTTGTCGTCCTTTTAGAGACGGGGATGCGCGTCAGCGAATTTTGTGGGTTGACGAAAAGCAACCTGGATTTTGCTAACCGGAAAATCCGCGTGGATCATCAGCTTGTCCGCGAGCGCGGCGGCAGATATTATGTGGAGAAAACCAAGACCGAGTGCGGTTGCCGGTTTATTCTCATGACCGATAATGTGTATAGGAGTCTGAAAGCGATTGTCGCCAAGCATCCGAAACTGAAAACGGAAATGGTGATCGACGGCTACAGCGGATTCCTGCTTATAGACAAGGACGAGCATCCCAAGGTGGCGCTTCATATTGAGAATGAAATGCGCTGGGCGATGAAAAAGTACGCGAAGCTGCATCCGGACAAACCGTTGCCGCACATCACGTCGCATGTGTTCCGCCACACCTTTTGCACCAATATGGCAAACGCCGGAATGGATATCAAATCCTTGCAGTATGTGATGGGACATTCCGAAGTGGGAGTGACGTTGAACGTCTATACCCACGCAAATTATGACCGCGCGGCGGAGCAGATGGCAAAAATTATCAATTTTGCGGAGACCGAAAGTGCCGGAAGGCTTGAAAAATTAGGTTAAAACAAAGAGTTTTACTACACCATTTACTACACCATTTGCCCGGAAAAATGCGTAGATTTATAAAGAATTACGTGATTTTCGGGCAAATGAGAAAAAATCAAAAAAGTGCCAAAAAGCCCGTAAAATGGCAATGTCGTTAACTTAGTAGAGAAGGCAATACAATACCCTGCGTCTTTAACATA
>JAJQID010000108.1 GCA_021199405.1 Lachnospiraceae bacterium | reverse complement strand
AGAAAAGGCCTATCTGGGAGCAAAGCAGGAGTTTGATTCCATACCGCTGGTGAAGGGTCGGCTTCACCCTGGGATTGACACTTCCGATTCCCTTGATCAGATCCTTCGTCTTTCCTCCCATGGCATAATCATTTAAATTAATAAAATCAAACTCATAGCCCTCGTCCAGCAGAATTTTGCGGATCAGCTCCCCATAGTAGGACAGACGGCAAATTCCATTGGGCATGATGATCGTATCAGCCCCAGCCTCCAGGGCCTCCACCAGACTTCCCAGGATGGTTTTAAAGGGCGTGCAGACCATATCCGGACTGTATTTTTCTCCGATTTTCTCTGTTCGCTGGGTCTGTTTTGGCTGCAAAATGAAATTGCAGTCCAGCCCCTGCTCCACCAGATATTTGAAGGCGGCGCTGTACTCCGCGTAACGGATGGTAGCGACTTTTCTTTCCGATGCGGGTTTCATGCCAGTCCTCCTTTTTTCATGCGAATAATATCCACAAAGCTTTCCAGACGGATCTCCACCCCGGCGGTGCCCGTCTGAGAATCCAGCACCAGCTGAAGCACGGGAATCCCCTGAATTTTGCGAGCCAGAATATCGTCAACTATGGAGTCCGGTCCGCAGGGAAAGGCAGTAACCAGCACAATCCCGTCTACCTGAAACCGGTGCTGAATGATGCTGCCCACCAGCTCCCGGCTCATCACCCAGCGGCAGGTAGGACACAGCTCCGGACTGTGCTTTACGGCGTAGTCCCGATCCGTGATATCCGCTCTGAGCGGCAGCGTGTCCAGATCTGTCAGCCCCTTTAAAATCACACCGCCCGCGTAAGAGTCATCCAGAATATAGCTGTGCCCCACCACGAGGATTTTTAGTCCCTCGGATTTATACAGCCTCTCCTGCTCCTTTACCGCCCTGTCCCAGGCCTGCTCCTGTGCCTTTTGCGCCTCCTTCCAGGCCTTTTTACTCTCCTTGTGAGTAAAATCCAGAGACTGGCCCAGAGCGCAGAAGGCGTCCTCCTCCGCAGCGCCGTTTACCACATCAATATTGCAGGTCAGAAATTTCTGATCTGTCTGGCGAAAAATACACCGGGTCAGATCATAAAGAGCGCTGAAGCGGACGCACAAATCCAGGTTCCGCCCCAGATTGGCCACCCGGGGCACAAAAATATAATCGCACTTCCCGATCAGGGAGCTGACATGTCCCAGAAAGATTTTCTCCGACAGGCAGGCTTCATCAGGAGCAAGCCTTTCTCCCTCCTCCACCACCGCCCGGTTGGTGGGAGCGCTGACCTTTGTCTCCATGCCTAACGCATGAAAAAAGGTCTGCCACAGAGTTTCATATCTGTGGTAGAGCAGACCTCTGGGAAGCCCGATGACGGGCCGGGTTTCATTTTTCATATTGTTTCAACGCCTCCATAGTAATGTTCCCTGTAACTGATCCCTCTGTTCCCGACTGACCACCATACGACTCTGTACAGCCTGCAGTGAAACCCGTTCCTTTTTCCTTTCAAATATATGAGGTTATTCTCAAGTGAACATCAACTCATAAAAAAACGGTCTGCAGATAAACCCGCAAACCGCTTACGCCTTTTATATTTCAGCCAATCAACACCGTCTTTCCCTCAAAAGCAAGGCCATAGGAGTGAATCCTGTCCGCGGGTATTCCCCTGGATATCAGGCTTTCTGCATACCTTTTGTCTCTGATCTGCCTATGTGCTTCCTCCACCGTATCCTCAAGCGACTGCTCTCTTCCCGGATTCCGCACCTTAAATTCCAGTATGACCGCCGGATCCAGCTCCCATCATCAAAGCCCTGATTTTATGCTCATCTTATCCCATTCGCCGGGAAAATACAAGTGATTTATGCCTTCTCAGCCCAACCGCTGCTTTTCTTTTATTTTGTTCTCACCCTCCTTCGCCGCCATCCGCTCTCTGACACAGGCCCAGACCACATCCTCCACATTCTTCACCTTATGCACATTTCCCCCGCCCTTCAGCCGGAAACGATAGACGGGAATATCCCTCACAACCGCCGTCGCTCCGCAGGCAAACGCTTCCTGCACGGCGCTTTCCTCCGCTCCCTCCCATGTGAGCCCCAGAAAAATATCAGTCCCCAGGCAGGCCGCCCTGAACTCCTCCCGATCTACGCCGCCCATGAAGCACACGTTTTCCGTGGCCTCTTTCATGGCCTTTTTGATCTTCCTTTTCACCCGCCAGGCAGCCGTCTCCCCGTACCACAGAAAAATCACATCCGGCAGAATCCTTGCCGCCTCCAGAAAATCCAGAATTCCATCACTCTCCGTATAGGATCCTGCCGAAATCACAACCCAGGTATCCTCCTCCAGACATAAGCTCTCCCTGAGCTGCTCCCGCGCCTGTCCGCGTTGACTGACCTGTAACATACATGCTCCCTTCCCGTCCGCGACAGGAAACGTCATAAAAGCGTTTCCTGTAAAAAAAATCCCCACCCTGTTGTCTGCCACCAGCTTACAACGGTTTTCTTAACAACTTGTGAAGATTTTTCTTAAATTTTATTTAATTTTTTATATTTTCTTTATTTTTCGGGTGTATGTCAGCAACTGACTGACTATCGTTCCGGGCGCAATTCTATATGCAACTCCATACCCAACCCTCTGGCAATCCTTGCCAGGAACTCAAGGGACGGATTATAATTACCGCCCTCAAATCGGCTGATGTTGCTCTGTCTGATACCAGTTTTTTCTGCCAGCTCCTGCTGTGTAATACCCTGTTCATCCCGTACCTTAATAATCTGAGAAATCACCTCATACTGTGGGCGCAGTTCTTCATACTCTTTTGCTGTCTCAGAATCAGACAGCAATTCCTTTCTTGCCTGATCCCATGTTTTTAATTCAGTCATTACTTCCAAACCTCCTTCCTACTCTGTCAAGCCCCGAAGCACTGATTTTTAAGGCTTTTTGTTGATAT
>JAJQID010000214.1 GCA_021199405.1 Lachnospiraceae bacterium | reverse complement strand
CCGCCGACTCTGTCTCCTTATCCTCCCCGGAAATCTCTGCCAACTCTGTCTCCTCGTTTCCCCCAGAAGTTTCTGTCGTCTCCAACGTCTCCTTTTCTCCGCTCCCCAGAATTCCTCCGCCGATCTGCCAGACCAGCACACAGAGTCCCACAAACAGCAGCACCAGCAAAATCACAAGCGCCACAGTCTCCGCCGTGGAATGTTTTCTCTGTTCATGAAAATGGAAATCATACTCCGAATCGTCTTTTTTACCCATATACTGCCTCCCTCATTCAACGGACAAATACTCCGGCTATCTTTTTTCGTCAGTTTCCGTTCCTGTTTTTTCAAGTATAGTCCAAAGTTTCCAATGTTTCAATCTGTTTTAGTCCGTTTTCCTCTTTTCAGCCGGATAAAAATGACGAATCTGCAGCCAAAAGAGCCCGGCCAAATCTCAATCCATCCTATACAAAAACAGAAAAAAATGCTATACTCCTATTATCTTTTGTTACTATCTTTTGACAACAACGGAGGTTTTTCCATGAGTAAGGCTAAAATCGTAGTTTCTCTGGGGCATGACGCCCTGGGCTATTCCACCAACGAGCAGCTGGGCCATGTGAAGGTGACCGCAAAGGCTCTGGCGGATCTGGTAGAGGCCGGATATCAGCTCACCATCACCCATTCCAACGGCCCGCAGATCAGCATGATTCATAAAGCAATGACCAATTTAAGCAAAGAAGATCCCAGCTATACTCCCGCCCCCATGTGCGTGTGCAGCGCCATGAGCCAGGGCTATGTGGGCTATGACATTCAGAACGCCCTCAGAAGCGAGCTTCTCTCCCGCAGCATTCCCAAGCCGGTCAGCACCATCCTGACCCAAGTCACGGTAGACCCCTATGACGAGGCCTTTTATGAGCCCAATAAAATCATCGGCCGGGTTCTGACCAAAGAGGAAGCTGATGCGGAAACAGCCAAGGGAAATTATGTGATCCAGGACAGACAAAAGCAATACCGCCGTGTGGTGGCGGCTCCGGTGCCCATGGACATCGTGGAAATTGAGGCCATCCGGACGCTGGTGGACGCGGATCAGATTGTCATCGCCTGCGGCGGCGGCGGAATCCCCGTCATTGAACAGCACTGCCAGCTGAAAGGAGCCAGCGCGGTCATTGAAAAGGACGCCATCGCCGGCAGACTGGCCGCAGAATTGCACTCCGACATGCTGGTCATCCTGACCGGCGTGGACCAGGTCTATCTTGATTTCGGAAAGGACACCCAGGAGGCCCTCCCTGAGCTGACAGCCAGACAGGCAAGAGCCTATCTGGAGGAGGGAGAATTTGGCAAAGGCACCATGGCTCCCAAAATTCAGGCGGCCCTGACCTATCTGGCAGCGGTGCCGTCGGGCAGAGTTCTGATTACCTCCATGTCCCTCATCCGGGACGCCATCCGCGGAAAGGGCGGCACGGTGATCACCGCCTGACAAACATTGACAATTCTGCCTGCTCTTTGTTTTTTCTTTTTGGAGAAAATGCGAATTGCTTTCCGGAAATGCATCATTTATGATGTCGCCTGTAAAGGAAATGCCCTGCCCTCTGGTGCAGGGTATTCCACCCTCACGACAAACGCTGAATTTCATATTCTTATCAAGCGGATTTTCAACGTGAGGGAGACGGCGGCAGACCGCAGAAAGCGGCCTCCGGGAAAGGGCAAACTACTTATGACAAAGGACCTGACAAACGGCTCTCCCGCAAAACTGATTCTGGGATTTTCTCTCCCCTTACTCTGCGGTTATTTATTTCAGCAGTTCTACAGCATGGCGGACACCATGATTGTGGGCCGCTTTCTTGGTGTAGATTCTCTGGCGGCGGTAGGCTCCACCGGCTCGGTCAATTTTCTCATCATCGGCTTCTGCATGGGATTGTGCAGCGGCTTTTCCATCCCTGTATCCCAGCAATTCGGCGCCGGCAACGAAAGCGCCGTCCGCAGATTCATCGTGGGCAGCGCCTGGCTGATCGCCTTCTTTTCCATACTCATGGCGGCCCTCACCTGTATTTTCTGCCGCAATATTCTGGTGCTGATGCAGACGCCGGAAAATATTCTGGAGGAGGCCTGCGAATATATCTGGATCATTTTTCTGGGTATCCCCGCTACCTGTCTTTACAACATTCTCTCCGGCTTTATGCGAGCCCTGGGCGACAGCAAAACGCCGGTGGTTTTTCTGCTGATTTCCTCATTTCTGAATATCGGGCTGGATATTTTCTGCATTCTGGTGCTGAATATGGGCGTATCCGGAGCTGCCTGGGCTACCGTCATTTCTCAGGCCATCTCCGGCGTCTGCTGCCTGTTTTACATGCTGAAAAAATTTGAAGTGATGAAGATTTCCCGCGAGGAATGGAGACCCGATTTTCATCTGATGGGAATTCTGTGCGGTATGGGTATCCCCATGGGGCTGCAGTATTCCATCACCGCCATCGGCAGCGTTATTTTACAGACCGCCACCAACTCTCTGGGTTCCACCGCCGTAGCCTCCGTCACCGCCGGAAGCAAGGTCAGTATGTTTCTGTGCTGCCCCTTTGACGCCATGGGCGCCACCATGGCCACCTACAGCGGACAGAATATCGGCGCCGGTAAGCTGGACCGGATCGGGCAGGGAATGCGCTCCTGCGTTGTGATAGCAGTGGTCTATTCCGCCTTTGCTTTTCTCTTCAGCCTGCTGGCAGGACGCAACCTGGCCGGCCTGTTTGTAACAGGGGATGAGTCAGCCGTTCTCGACAATGCCGCCTTTTACCTGAATATCAATACCGCCTTTTATTTCCCGTTGGCGCTGGTCAACATCATCCGCTTCACCATCCAGGGCATGGGCTTCCCCCGGTTTGCCATTCTGGCGGGCATATTTGAGATGGAGGCCCTATAAATAACCTCCTTCGCAATTGTTACTGTTATGGGCTTTACCGGTTCCTGTATGGTCAATACGGTG
>JAJQID010000027.1 GCA_021199405.1 Lachnospiraceae bacterium | reverse complement strand
CATCTGTATTTTTTCATTATAATATTTCATAAAATTAAAAATAATATTTTAGAAAATACTGTTAATATTTGTATAAGCATGATACAATTTAGAAAAATTAAGGGGAGGATTATTACCATGATTGAAAATTACAATGCGTTAATAAAGCCGGGGGAAGAGGAACTGGAGAAGCGTCTGGAAAAGGCGCATCGCAGACTGTTTGCACAGCAGATGGAGATAAAGGAGAAGGGTCTGCCGGTGCTGGTACTGTTCGAAGGCTGGGGAGCCGCGGGAAAGGGCACGATGCTGGGCAAGGTCATCCGCAATCTGGATCCGCGTTTCTTCACGGCGGTTTCGATGCACGCCCCGTCGGAGGATGAGAAGAGAAAACCGTTTTTATGCCGGTACTTTTCACAGATACCGGAGGCCGGACGCTTTTTATTCATGGATTCCGGATGGATGTCGGAAGTTGTACATGACGTACTGCAGGATCGCATCAGCACGAAGGTGTACAGAGAGCGCATCAGCTCCATACGCCGGTTCGAGCGAAGCCTGACGGATAACGGGTATCTGGTGCTGAAATTCTTCTTCCAGATCAGCAAAAAGGAACAGAAAAAGCGCCTGGACGCACTGCTTGCGAATAAAGATACGGCATGGCAGGTGGATGATTACGACCTTTGGGAGAACCGACATTATGACAAATGCGAGAAGGTCTTCGACGTATTTCTGGAGGATACAAGTACATCGACTTCGCCCTGGTACGTAGTAGACGCGCAGTCCAGGAAGTGGGCACAGCTGCAGATTATGGAGCCTCTGGTAGCAGGCATTGATATGGCGTTGAAAAATCATGCACTGACGGTACCTCTGATTCAGAATACATTCCCGCTGCTGCCGATGCCGAAGCTGGTGGATATTGACCTGGATAAAACAATTACACTGGAAGATTACAATGTGGAATTAAGGCAGCTGCAGAGCCGGCTGCGTGAGCTGCACAATCAGGCGTACCGCAGAAAGATCCCGGTGATTATCGCATATGAAGGTTGGGATGCGGCAGGCAAAGGCGGCAATATCAAGCGTCTGACAAGTGCGCTGGATCCCCGCGGATACGAGGTGATCCCGATTGCGAGTCCCAAACCCCATGAGAAGAGCAGGCATTTTCTGTGGCGCTTCTGGACAAGACTTCCGAAGACCGGACATTTTGCAATTTTCGACCGGACCTGGTACGGCCGCGTAATGGTAGAGCGGCTGGAGGGCTTCTGCAGTGAAAACGACTGGCAGTGCGCTTACAATGAGATAAACGAGTTCGAGAAGGAGCTTTCCGACTGGGGAGCGGTAATCATCAAGTTCTGGGTACATATTGATTCAGATACGCAGCTGGCTCGCTTTACAGAGCGGCAAAACAATCCAGAGAAACAGTGGAAGATTACGGATGAGGACTGGCGCAACCGTGAGAAGCGGGATCTCTATGAGAACGCGGTCAATGAAATGATTGCAAAAACGAGTACGACCTATGCGCCGTGGCATATTCTGGAGTCGAATGATAAGCATTATGCGCGTATCAGGGCGCTGCAAATTGTGACGGGTGCTCTGGAAACGGCGGTGAATGAGAGGAAGTAGGTTTTCAGGCAAAGAAAAAACTCAGAAATCCTTATTTCAAAGGATTTCTGAGCCATCTCATCAGGCTGCGGAAGAAGGGACTTGAACCCTCAAGGAGTAACCTCCACACGGACCTGAACCGTGCGCGTCTGCCAATTCCGCCACTTCCGCGTTCTCACGTTCCGCGAACAAAAGGTACTATAACAGAAACCGATCGTTTCGTCAAGTACCTTTTTTTAATTTTATATAAGTTTTTCAGCAATTTTTTTTCAACAATTTTTTTAAATGTTTTTGCTCATATTGGGAGCAGCTGTGAAAAAATGCATTTTTTGACCTGCGCCATCGGGAAAACAGACCGGCAAAACGGCTGGTTATTTCGTAAGCGCTGCATTAATATGCCTTCACCTTGGTCCACAGATCTGCGAAATACTGCTTGATCTCGCTGGTCTGATAGCGGAAGCACTCATTCAGGGAATTGGTCATATCCGGCGAGTAGGAGGAAATTCCCGCGTAATCCTCTTCCAGCATCGTCTCATAGGCCTCCGTTACCGGGGAGGTATAGCCCACCTCTGCGGTGTTGGCGGTGGCGTTGTCCACATCCAGCATGAAATTAATGAACTCATGAGCCAGGTCCACCTGCTCTGAATCCTTCATGATCACCATGCAGTCAAACCACTCGTTGGTGCCCTCCGCGGGCTGATAATATTCCAGATCCTCATTTTCAGACATAATATAGGCCGCATCGCCGGAATACACCACGGCGATGGATTTGTTGCCGGAAACCATGTTGTCGATCACATCATCGCCGGCATAGATGGGAGACATCAGATCTCTCTGCTCAATGAGCCACTCATAAGCCTCGTCGATCTCCTCCGTGTTGTCCGTATTCATGGAGTAGCCCAGAGCCTTCAGCGCGATCATAAAGGAGTCTCTCTCGGAATCATACATATAAATGTCCCCCGCGTACTTTGTGTTGCGCAAAAGCTCCCAGCCATCCTCCAGATCCGCCTCGTCTACCACCGTGGTATCGTAGAGGATGCCAACTGTTCCGTAAAAATAAGGAACGCTGTACTCATTGTCCGGATCAAAGTCCTGCCCCAGGATATCCTGATTCAGGTTCACGCTGTTGGGGATTTTGTCCCAGTCAATTTTCTGTAAGTAATCCTCCTTGATCAGCCGCTCGATCATGTAATCCGAAGGAATCAGCACATCGTAGGACTCACCGCTTAAAATCTTCGTGTACATGGATTCATTGGAATCGAAGGTCTCGTAGACCACATTACAGTCAAATTCCTTCTCAAACTGTGTCAGCAGGCTGGTGTCTATATACTCGCCGGCGTTATAGACCTTCAGCGTAGCCTTGCTGCTATAACGCCGGCGAGTATATAGACACCAGCCTGCTGACACAGTT
>JAJQID010000259.1 GCA_021199405.1 Lachnospiraceae bacterium | reverse complement strand
AAGTCTGGAGTGCCTGGACTATTACGGCGGCAAGGTGCAGGCAGTGTGTTCCGTATTCAGCATGGTGGATCACTGCGGCGGCTACGAGGTGAAGAGTATTTTCACCGGCAGCGATATTCCGGGTTATGTGGCATACGAGGCCTACAACTGCCCGTTCTGCAAGCAGAAGCAAAAGTTAGACGCCATCGTCAACGGCTATGGGTATTCGGAGCTGAATTACTGAGGATTCCCAGCTACATAAGCCTGATTGTGTTTGATTCTGACTATGCGGGGAGAAAGAGAGGAGTCTTTCCATGTCCTGGTTCGTTTGAAGAAGATGATACCCTCAGGCTTTTATGAACCAGAGCTTCATTGATGACCTGATCGTGGCTCATGACGGCGGTGTGGAATCAAAACAGATGCACACAGGGGTCGTGTAAAAGATAATACTTTTGCACGACCCCTGTGCTTCGCATATTAGACGGTGCAGAAAGCGCAAGTTATTTCGTGACAGTTCCTTAGTTTGGTTCAGTTTAATTAAGGGAAAAATGAAGTCTGTGTCCAGGAGAGCAATTGGAAAGTTAATTGTCCCCTAAAATTTGGACCAGTCTCTGGCCACACCCTCCGGCAGGTAGTTGATGCAGGAATTGCCCACCTGAGCGCGAATCCCGCCGTGGGTGCTCTTGTATCCGGGAAGGTGGTCAAAGGGGACCAGATCAGGTTTTCCATCCACGATGTGTCTGGCTGCGGTGATAAAATCATCCAGATATTCCTTCGCAACAGGGCAGCCGTTATGATTTGGCATGATGAAATCATACTCCGCTTCCCGTTCCTTCAGGCGGATACAGTTCCGCAAAAAAGCGCCGACGGTAGGAAATTCTCCCAGGTTTGCCTGGCCGGCGTCGAACTCATCCCCGCAGAACAGCAGACGTCTTTTATGATCAATAAAGGAAAGGGAACTGTCGCAGTGGGCCGGAGTATATAAAACCTCCACATCTCTGCCGCCCAGATGGAATACGTCCCCGTCATTGGCAGGGAGCATCTCATAATCCGGATACGGCATGTTGGCAAGCCAGTCCGGGTCCAGCGGGGAGAAGGGGTGGTTTGCGTAGGACATGGCGTTGGGATGCATGTACACCCTCGGAAACCAGCGGTTGCCGCCGGTATGGTCAAAATGCCCATGGGTATTCACCACCACAAGCTCCTTCCCGGCCCGAAGCTGTTCAACGATATTGGGAAAATCCCCGCGCCCGTAGGCGGTGTCGATCAGCAGCGCTTTCTCGCCCCCCAAAAGCAGAAAGGTGTCGAGAGCTTCCCCGTAATGAATGATATAAGTGTCCTCAAATATTTTCCAGTAACGATATTCCTCATCATCTGGAAGTGAAACGATGTTAAATGACTGCATGGCTTTTCTCCTTTCAGTTTTTATTTAGTAAATGACTCTATGCCGTTTACCATCTCACCGATCGCGGGCTGCGCAGACAGCCATTTCCTGCGCGATCGTGTTCATCTTATACTTTTATACAATAACAGATAGTGGGATGGAACGAAATAAAAAATTCAGATGTGGAGCCGGACGAAATTCATCAAAGCATATTTTTAAAATATTGAAAAATCAGGCTGCCGTCAGACATGCCTTTTGTGTGAAATCCGGAGTATGCCATCCGTTCCGGATGCCATTGAAGCCCCAGAACAGGAAGCTTTTTGTGGAAGAGTCCTTCGACCACGCTGTCATCACTGTAAGCACAGACGCAAAGATCTCTTCCCACATGATCTACGGCCTGATGATGGGCGCTGTTGACAATCAGTTCGCCGGAACCCCAGATGTCGGCAAAAGGAGTATCCGGCAGGATTCGTACAGGGTGATGAGCATCCTTTCCTTCATGAGCCTGATGGTAATCAGAGTTCGGCAGATCCTGAATCAGGGTGCCTCCAAAATAGACGTTGATCAGCTGATGCCCCTTGCAGATGCCCAGAACGGGTCTGCCTGCTTTCACAAAAAGATCCAGCGCCTGTAGCTGCGCCAGGTCGAGCTGACGGTTGACAGTGTGGCAGCTGTGGTTTTCCTGCCCGTAGAGCCGGGGGTCCATGTCTCCGCCGCCGGGCAGCAAAAGTCCGGCGAAATCCTGTGGGGCAAGCCCCTGCGGAGTGGGCAGGGTGATGGCTGCGATGGAGGCAAGACCGGTATTTTTCAGAGCCAGTATATAATTGGAAAACTCACCGGCAGGACTGCAGATCCAGATTTTTTTCATGGAATGCCTCACGTCTGACAGGTTTGCCCGCTTATGCGTGAAATTCGCGTAACGGGCCTGTTACTGCTAATAGAAGATGTTGGGATCAAAAGTATTTGATCCCGATGATACTTCAGATTTCTCCGCGCTTTGCGCTCCCGAAATCCGAAAAACATTCAAAATCCTACCCGTAGGGCATGCTTTGCAGCTCATTTTTCTACGAAAAATGGCTAATTTCTCATGGCAGGTCGCAAAGTCAGTAATTGGAACGCGAGCGTTCCATTACTGACCTTTCGACCTTGGTATCATCATATGAAAGCATTGGAAAATCCGCGCCTGTCCGGAAATGCGGTCAGATCAATAGGGCGATCTGAGAGAAATCAATATACAGATCATCATAAATTCCAACCTTGATTGTATCTGAGAAGGTATACACTTCTGTTTCGTTGTGGGCAAAGTCATATACAAGAATACGGCTTTTGGCTGGATCAACTATCCAGTATTCACAGACGCCGGCAGATTTATATTTAAATAATTTGGTCATATAGTCCATACGCCGGGAAGCGGGGGAAACGATTTCAATGATCCAGTCCGGTGCCCCGTTACATCCACGGTCATCCAGCTTGTCAGGGTCGCAGATTACGGAAATATCCGGTTCAACATAAGTGTATTGGTCATTTTCAAGGAAAACAGCAAAGGGAGCAGGATATATTTTGCAGTTGCCGTTATTTTGATTGATATAATTTCCGATGGTTAAATGCAAGAATGAAAGTATATCCTGG
>JAJQID010000004.1 GCA_021199405.1 Lachnospiraceae bacterium | reverse complement strand
GATTTTATCATTTTCTCTAATACTACAAAAAATTTTCTGATTTTTTGACGAAAAGTCCTCAATTTGATAAAAAATCCGGATTATCCATGCTTTTGGCTTTGAATAATCCGGATTATTTTTATTTCAGATGAATGATAAAGACCGCCACAAAAGCATAACTCCGGAGGTAGAGTCAGTACTCCACCACCTCGGGTCGGTCTGCGTCATGATGTGGGTGTTCATCCAGTCCCTGTCCACTAGAAGAGGAAGCAGTCGCCGCCTCTTCTCTGACTTTCTTGTCTTCCCTCTCCTTCCGCTTCTTCGCGATCATCTGCTCATAGTCTTTCATCGAAAAACTGCCCCTGTTCGTCATAATGGTTGCCTCAATTCTTCTTTTTATTATCGGCAAACTCAAATTTCCAGCCGGCACTAGGCTTACCGTTCCATTCGGATTTCTTAACCTTAAAAATGCCGCTGTAAGTGCCGTCTCCGCTCTTACGCCTGCATTCCAGTTTGACGCTGCCTTTAGAGATAATCTGCTTACACTGGGTCTCTGTCAATTTTTTACCGGTACGATTGACAATGTAAGGGCTGTCATTAGAAATGCTGAAACCACATTTGTCTTTGCAGTAGTATGAAATATTGTTTTTCTCCTTGTTCTCGTAGCGGTACACATCAGCGCCGCAAAATGGACATTTGCCATAGGAAGGCTTTTCTCCCTTAAAGGAAACATTGCCCTCGGCGTTCTTTACCTTGTCCACTTCCGTCACGATGAATTCTTTAAATTCTGTCATAAATTCATCTTCAGTGGCTTTGCCTTCCGCAATCTGTGCAATTCTCTCTTCCCAGTCAGCCGTGATCCTGGGGGAATATAATTCGGGCGGCAATACCTTGATTAAGCTTAATCCCTTCGGTGTCGGCACAATGTATCCGTTGCTTCCTTTGCCTTTCTTAAGCTCCGCGTAGCCGCTGTCAAATAGCCCCTTAATATGCTCCGCTCTGGTTGCCTGGGTACCGATACCCTTACCCTTTAAGATTGCTCCGTTGGATAAGGTAGCTCCGGCGTTCTCCATTGCTGTAAGCAAGGTGGCTTCTGTGTGCAGCTTGGGCGGGGCGGTCTTTTTGGCAGCAACCTCTAATTTACTCAAATTGAGGACTTGCCCGACATTAAGCTCCGGAAAAATCTGGTCATCCTCACCCTCATCCTCGCTGTCCTTGCCTGACAGTCTCTCCTGGACAGCTTTCCAACCTAAGTCAATCGGTTTTCTGCCGGTTGCAGAGAAGATCATATTTCTCCTCCCTCGTTTTTGGTTTTTGACAGAACTTGGGAAATGCACAGGTAAGTCAGTTATTGTTTTTGCCCTTATCCGTATTCTAATCGTCTTTTCGTTATTCCGACGCGAATCAGTATCAGCTGAGAGCCACATCAGAGTTGATCTGGCGGCTGCTTATCATTTGCAAATATAAAATAAAAAAGGCGTCAACGAAAGGAATGGTCGCGCATTTTTTGCGCTAGGTTTGACTGAAATTAGATAGAGTTGCAAAATATACCGCCCGTAACGATCTGGGGCTCCTGCTACACTAATCTACCGCGGCCAAACCAACTATCCTGCTCATTCATCAGAGCTATCTTCCGTTGACGCCTCTGTACTTCAACCTGATACTTAAAATACAAACGCGTTTTCATCCTTTATACATTTTACCGGTTCAAACTTCAAACCAGGTAAATCAATATTCCGGCCTCTGCATTACTGCATGGCCCAAATATGGTAGGTATCTTTTGACACCGTTCATCTTTGTCTTCCGCAACAACATGTGCGGCTACTCAGAAATTTTATTCTATAAAAAATGACCGCTGTGCAATTTTCAAGGTTCTGTTCGGGGACTACGCCCGTTGTTATATAGTCTGATCATAGACTATCTGGTTTCATTTGTCAACAATTTTTAAAAATTTCGACAAAATTCTGACAAAATACCTCATATTTTTATGCATTTTATCAATTCATCAATTTGGTGAAACTGTCTGTTAATTAAGCATTGCATAAAGGAAGCAAAGCTGAAGGAATTTCCCCGGTAGTTGCTACATAGAGCATTAAGGCTCTTAACAGCATATTTGAACTACACAAAAGATTCTCAGCCGCCCTGGCAAATTCCTCTCTAAGCTCCCAGGTGAGTGAAACCGAAAATGTCACCTCAGTCACATCCACAACCTGTTTGCTCTTATACTGTTTAGCCAACTCTTCCAGTTCTTCCGGTGTTTTTTGATTGTCCGTCCTTTTCTTCCTTTTGGCATCTCTTAATTCTTCCGGGATCTGTTGTTCTTTGGCAAATGGCCTGTAAAAATTCTTTTGTGCAAAATCTGTTATATTGTAGCCCCTTAAAGCAATCTGGAAGGGGACTTCCTCATGGTCGATTACATACTGTGCAAACACCTGTGCTAAAAGAGAACCGCTGATACCGTTCTTTTCACAAACCTCCACAAAGTCCTCTTTTACTTTTTTGGGCAAACGTACTATGATGATTGTACTTTTTCTTTCCGGCTTTTCACTACCCATCGACTTTCCCTCCGCTCTATTATAAAGAAGATATCTTTATCTGCATATCATTATAATATGTTTTTGGGAATTGTCAATGCATTTTAATCTCCATTCCTCTTGTCAGGAATATTCCGTAAATGCTGGGAGAAAACATCAAAAAGAGTATTATCAGAAAAAACGCGCCTTTCTAAAACAAACTATTGCAACTGCTTTATTTTCCGTTCTACCTCAGCCATAAGCTTCTCATATGCTGTCTTGCTTTGTGAGAAGGGCTTATAAAATGAAATCGGCCTCCTGTAAAAGGTAGCTTCTCTTATATCCACGGCAAGAGGTATAGGACAATCCAGGTAAGTTGAAAATTCCATCATGCTTTGGCGGATGTACTGGTCAAGCGCACAATTTTTCATATAGCGGCTTAAAAATACACCCAGAACATTTAAAAGAGGATGTAAACATCAAAAGAGCCGCATCTTCCGATGCAGCCCTCCCGCCCTTTATCTATCTGATTAAATAAAACGCCTACATTTCCTCTTCATAGCAATCGATCAGCTCCCCGATCGACTCCGGCTGTCCAAAATAAGTATCCACCTCCAGCTCCTCGCTGATCGCGTCAATGATCTCCCGCAGATCCTCCTCCCCAATCCCGAGCTCCTGAAACACCATGTCCTCAGATAAATCCTCAAATTCCTCCTTGGCATACTCACTGATCACTCTGAATACACAGTCGGCAATTTCCGCTCTGCTCATAACAAATCCTCCTAAAAATCTTATTGCAGTCAGGACTTTTTCGTCGCTGTACATTGGGTAGATTGTAGCATCTGTACAGGGATTTGTAAATACATATCTTACCACTTTTCAAAAGCTCTTCAGCAGCTCCAGTACCTCAGACAGATTCCTGCACTCTGCAGTATACAGGCGGCGCATCTCATCAGTCACAGGCAGCAGGTCCGGCACCATAATCGTGATGAAGCCGCCTCTGTTTCCCGCCCGGACGCCGTTATGGCTGTCCTCCAGGACCAGGCACTCCTCCGGCTTCACATTCAGCTTCTTTGCCGCCAGCAAAAAAATCTCCGGGTCAGGCTTGGAACAGGTCACTTCATGGCCGCTGACAATCACCTGAAAATATGTTTCCAGCCCTCCATTAACCAGATGCCGTTCAATAACCTCTCTGGCGCTACTGGAGGCCACCGCCATGGGAATATTCTGTTCGGACAACCAGTGAATCAGCTCGTCCAGCCCCGGCTTCTTTGGCACAGGCCTGGAAAAAGCCTTCCTGGCACAGTCGTTAAACCGCTGCAGAATGGCATCTGTATCCACATTCTCCCCATAAAAGGAACGAAGCACCCTGCGGCTGCTCTCCCCCGCCGTTCCCCGAAAGGCGTCCGGCAACTCCTCATAATAAGGAAGCCCCAGCGATTCCAGCGTGGGTCTCCAGAATGTAGTCCACATGGGCTCTGTGTCAAACATCAGACCATCCAGGTCAAAAATCACACCTTTTACCATAAATATACTCCCTGCTTTAAAAGAAAAAACGGGAAGCCACTATTGTTTACCCTTCGCGGATTCCCGTTTCTTATCCAACATTTCAACCTGAAATTCCCGTCATCTTCTTCCGGGTTTCCTGCATACCCAGTACAGCGTTTTCGAAAAAACTGATCATTTCTGCCGGTCTGTTTTTCGACAGCACAGGTCAAAAATCCTCAGCGTACTAGTGATGGAACAGCCGGATTCCGGTAAATACCATGGCCATTCCCAGCTCATCGGCCCGTTTAATCACCGCGTCGTCTCGAACAGAACCTCCCGGCTGAGCCACATATTTGACGCCGCTCTTGTAAGCCCGGTCAATATTGTCATAGAACGGGAAAAACGCGTCGGATCCCAGAGTTACATCGGTCAGGCCGTTCAGCCAGGTCCGCTTTTCCTCCCTGGTAAACACCGGAGGTTTTTCCTTAAAGGTATTCTCCCACTTGCCATCGGCCAGCAGATCCTCGTACTCATCACCAATGTACAGATCGATGGCGTTGTCCCGGTCCGGACGACTGATTTTATCCAGGAAAGGCAGATTCATGACCTGCGGTGCCTGACGCAGATACCAGCTGTCCGCCTTCTGACCGGCCAGTCTGGTGCAGTGAATGCGGGACTGTTGCCCGGCACCGATGCCAATGGCCTGACCATCCTTCACATAGCAGACAGAATTGGACTGGGTATATTTCAGGGTAATCAGAGCTATCTTCATGTCGTTTAAGGCATTCTCAGGAATGTCCTTATTCTCCGTCACAACTCTGGAAAGAAAATCTCCATTAATGTCCAGCTCATTCCTGCCCTGCTCAAAGGTGACGCCGAACACCTGCTTGTGCTCCACCTTTGCCGGCTGATAGTCCGGATCAATCTGAATAATATTGTAGCCGCCCTTCTTTTTCTGCAATAAGAGCTCCATGGCTTCCTCTGTGTAGCCCGGCGCAATGACACCGTCCGATACCTCCCGCTTGATCAGTCTGGCGGTATCCTTGTCACATATATCAGACAGGGCGATGAAATCGCCAAAGGAACTCATTCTGTCCGCGCCCCTGGCTCTGGCGTAGGCACAGGCTAACGGAGACAGCTCTCCCAGATCATCCACCCAGTAAATTTTCGCCAACGTGTCCGTCAAAGGCAGCCCCACGGCAGCACCGGCAGGGGAAACATGCTTAAAGGATGTGGCCGCCGACAGGCCGGTGGCTTTTTTTAATTCGCTGACCAGCTGCCAGCCGTTGAGCGCATCCAGAAAATTGATGTAGCCCGGACGGCCGTTTAAGACGGTGACGGGAAGGTCACTGCCGTCCTCCATGAAGATGCGGGAGGGCTTCTGGTTGGGGTTGCAGCCGTATTTTAACTGTAGTTCTTTCATAAATATGTCTCCGTTTCCGGAACCGTCATGAAAAAAAGAACGGCTCCTGCTTTAATGCAATTTTTCAATGATATGACTTGGGGACGTTAAAATACTTTGTCGTATTTCATTCTATGGATTATAAAATCACAATCCTAAATCCGGTTTTTATTCAGTTCCCGATTTTTGACTTCCTGTGTTCTTATTCAGGATACGAGTCTCATAGATACCGGTAGTGATGTCGATATAGCGTACAAACAGAGAAATTTTATTATCCTCATTCAGGCTGGTCCACAGCATGTCGGTAAAGGCGTCGATGTCGTCCATCATCTCCACACGCTTTGGCTCTCCCTCGAAGCTGGGAAGGGGATTTTTGTTTTCCCTGTAGGTGTGAAGGAAACGGCCCTCGCCGGGGATGGGTGCATCATAGGTGTAGGTGTAGCGGTCGCAGGCGTCTGGATTGCCGTTGGCCGATTTTAAAATCGAAAGGGCATAGCCGAAGCTTCCCTCACGAATATCCAGAATTCCGGAAATGCGGGGAGTATAATTGGGGCCATCCGGCTCAAACTCCCGGCTTCTTAAGGACTGCTCAAAGGTTTTGCCGCTGACAAGGCCGTCATAAATAGTGTCCGTCTGGTCGCCGTTGGTCACAATCGTGTAATGATCCAGCACCCGCACCGGAGCGTAAATGATCAGGCTGGGATCCTCCATTTTGGATGGGTCATAAGCCTGAGTGCGGATACCCGCTCCCTCCTCCACAAATACCCGGTTTCTGGAATTTTCGCTGCGTCCCATGATGAAGTAGGCCGCAATGGCCTTCTTTCCATCAGGAGAGCGCCCAATGATGACGCCTCTGCCGGGATAAGGGTTGGAGCCCAGCTCCTTCGCCAGATTTCTGATTTCCATAATCCTTCTCCTGTTCCGGCGAAAACCTCCGCCGGGGACAATCCCCGTGGCTTTCGCCTGTTCTTTTTACTTTCTTTTGAAACGTGCATGTTCCCTGACACGAACGTCCCTATATATAAAAGCGCCTGAGCGATACAAAATATCTCTATTTTAGCATCGCCCAGGCGGTCGGCTTTTTGTTGCTGTCCACAGCCGCTTCCCCTCACATGCACTGAAGCATCCCGCGAACCGTCCTTCATGCTTCCTGCAGGTTTTCCTGCACTTTTTCAAGTTTCCGCCAGTTGCATGAATGTTTTCTTTTATTAACGTACCAGTGAAAGTAGTATCTCTCTATTGATCCACGGAGTAATTGGGTGCCTCCTTGGTGATATGAATGTCGTGAGGATGGCTCTCCTTTAAGGCCGCCGCAGATATCTTGATAAAACGGCTGTTCTCCTGCAGCTCGGGGATGGTTGCCGCCCCGCAGTAGCCCATGCCGGAGCGGATGCCGCCGATCATCTGGAACACCGTGTCCTCCACACTGCCCTTGTAAGCTACCCGGCCTTCCACGCCCTCCGGCACCAGCTTCTTGGCTCCGGTCTGGAAATAACGATCCTTAGAGCCGTTCTCCATGGCCCCGATGGATCCCATGCCGCGGTAAACCTTATATTTTCTGCCCTGATACAGTTCGAAATCTCCGGGTGCCTCGTCACAGCCCGCAAAGAGGGACCCCATCATGCACACGCTGCCGCCGGCTGCCAGAGCCTTGGTCATGTCGCCGGAGAATTTGATGCCGCCGTCCGCGATGATCGGTACGCCATACTCCTTCGCAACGGCGTAGCAGTCCATAATCGCGGTGATCTGAGGAACACCAATCCCTGCCACCACCCGGGTGGTGCAGATGGAGCCGGGTCCGATTCCCACCTTAACTGCGTCCGCGCCGGCCTCAATAAGAGCTCTCGTCGCCTCGCCGGTAGCCACATTGCCCGCGATCACCTGAAGCTCAGGATAAGCCTCCTTGAGCATCTTCACGCAGCGAATCACATTGGCGGAATGGCCATGGGCGGAATCCAGAACCACCACATCCACATGGGCTTTGATCAGCGCCTGAGCCCTCTCCAGCACATTGGCCGTAATCCCCAGAGCCGCGCCGCACAGCAGACGCCCCTGCGAGTCCTTCGCCGCGTTGGGATACTTGACAGTTTTCTCAATATCCTTGATGGTGATTAAACCCTTCAGATTGAAATCGTCATCTACAATAGGAAGCTTCTCCACCTTTGCCTTGGACAGAATTTCCTTGGCCTCCTCCAGGGTGGTTCCCTCCTTGGCCGTGACCAGATTTTTGCTCGTCATCACCTGCCTGATGGGGAGACTGTAGTCGGCCTCAAACTTCAGATCGCGGTTGGTGATAATCCCCACCAGCCTGCGTCCCTCCGTGATGGGTACGCCTGAAATCCTGAACTTGCTCATCAGCGCATCCGCGTCCGCCAGCGTATGATCCTCGGAAAGATAAAAGGGATCCGTAATCACGCCATTCTCTGAACGCTTGACCATGTCTACCTCTTCCGCCTGCGCCTCGATCGACATGTTCTTGTGAATAATGCCGATGCCGCCCTGACGCGCCATCGCGATGGCCATGGCGTGCTCTGTCACGGTGTCCATGCCCGCGCTCATCATAGGAATGTGAAGCCGGATGCTCTTCGTCAGCTGTGTGGATACATCCACCTGATTGGGGATGACCTCAGAATAGCCTGGAACCAACAGTACATCGTCGAAAGTAATACCTTCACCTATAATTTTGCCCATGTTCTCCTCCTGTCCGGTTTTCTTTTATATGTATGTAATGATAATCATTAGTCGAGTATAATTGAGAAGTCTCGTAAATGTCAACAGCAAAAATGACAGAAAACAAGGCAGCCCCCGCCTTGTCTTCTGTAATCCGTGTCAATTCAGAAAAACCTTGTTGGGTGCTGCCCTATAAAGCGCGTTGGCAAACTCATCATTCAGTTCAAAATACACCTGAACTCCCGTGTTGTAATACATAATAAAAATAGGATTCTGCGGCTCCTTCGTATTGCTGGTGTAATCCACCATCTTGTACTGCCTGTGCTTAAAGCCGTCCAGGTGCACGGATTTCTCCGGCGCTATGATCTCCGCCTTGCCAAGGTCATAGACAGCCACTCTCTTTCTGCTGGTCTTATTGGCAATCCGATCCACGGAAATCTCCTTGTCCACGTAGGAATACTCATACTCAATCTTGGTATAGCGAAAGGCAAACCAGGTGGCAATTCCAAAAATAACGATTAAAAGCAGGGAAATCGAACTCGCCGTCATCAGATAAAAAAGCACCGCCAGTACGATCAACGCGATACAGACCGCGCGCAGCGCCTTTCCTTTGCCTGTCATTTTTCTGTCTATCAGCCACTCCACGTATGTCTCGTTCATCGTTCCGCTCCTTTTTATGCATCTTTTTGAGATATAGTATAGCACATCCTTTATGGAAAGGGAAACGAAATTTTACCCGAATTTTGAATTTATAGTATTTTTAGGAAGTTTCTTTTTTCATTCATTGACAAGAGAAATAAAAATGATTAGAGTAAATATAGCTTCGGGATGCGCGGCCCAGTATGCCCCATTCTATAAAAACAAACGACGGAGGCTGGTTTTTATGGCTGTAATGGACGAATTCAGGGAAGAACGGGATAAAATAAAACACGGAACCTTTAAGGAGAAGTGGAAATATTTCTGGGACTATTATAAATGGCACGTCATCGGCGGTACTCTCGGGCTGATTATGGTCATCTGGATCGTCTATGACGTCACCCACCAGAATGAAAGCGTCCTGTACGTAGCGTTTTTGAACTGCGCCAGCGTCTATGACACCAGTGAATACGTTGCCTCCGTTGAAGAGTACCTGGGCGTGGAAGACGGACAGGCTCTTACCATCGACAGCAGCCTGGATCTGACAGATGACAACACAGAGGCTTACTATTCCTACGAGACGCTGGCTGTCCGCATCGCCGCCAATGAGCTGGACGTTATGGTGGCGGAGGAGGAATTCATCTACGGCTATGCCAGCGGGGATTCCCTGATTGACCTGACAACGGTCATGACCGAGGAACAGATGGAACGGTACTCGGATTATTTTTATTATATAGATTACGCACTGATCGAAAGCGGGTACTATGACAATGAGGAGCTGAGCTACGAGGACCTGGTCTTTGAAGGTACGGCAGGTCACGTCTCCCCGGAGGACATGGAGCAGCCTGTGGCTGTGGGCGTCTATATCAGCACCACCAACGAGCCCGGCGATTACGTCTGCACCTCTGCGGAATTTAACCAGAATTACTACTACAGCGAGCCCGCAATCTTCACACTCATGTGCTATTCCGAGCATACGGAGGCTGCCCTGCAGTTCCTGGATTTCATCTGCGGCTATACCTCATAAGTTTCCCGGGATTTTTTCAGATACCCCCATAAACGGTTCGGATCCAGATTTATGATCAGTTCCTGCGGGAAATCCACCTGCTTTAAGATGGCATCCGCCTCGTCAAACATCCCCACCGCGTCGCAGTAATGGGCGTCCGTTCCCAGAAGAATGGACGCCTGATATTTTTTACACAATTCCAGATAGGCCGGAATATTTTCCTCAGCGTTCTGTCTGGCGTTCAGGGGATTCATGGAGCTGTTGTTGACCTCCAGCAGCACATGATACCGCCTGGCTGCCTCTACCAGCCGCTCATACTCCAACGGATATCTGGAATCGTCCGGATGACCGATGACACATACATAAGGATTCTGCATGGCCTTAATCAGGCTGTCCGTATTTTCCCTGGCACTGCCCGGCTTCACACAGGAAATATGCTGACTTGCAATGCAATAATCCAGAAGCTTCAGCCGGTTTTCTGACAGGTCCAGCGTTCCCTCCAGATCCATGATATTGGCCTCCACACCGACCAGTACACGCATACCCTTGTACTCCTTTGGCAGCACCTTCAGATTGCCGAAGAAAAATTCATGAGGTCCTCCCGGCATGGCAGGTGCGTGCTCGCTGAGCCCATAAACCTTCATCCCGTGGAGATAAGCCATCTCCATATTTTCCTTTACCGTGCTGTAGGCATGTCCACCCGCTACGCTGTGGGTATGTAAATCCATCAGATATTTCATCCGTTTGTATCCCCCTGTTTTTTATCCTTTTTCTTTGGCTGCCGCTGCTCCGACAGACCATCGATTATTTTTTCAATCATCAGCTTTTTCATATAAACATCGAAGCTTAAAATGCAGATAAAGGCAAAATTTCTGAGCATCCCGGCCTCTTCCTCATCTTCCGTATCCGTAAAAAGACTGCCCGCCCTCTCATATGCTGCCTTTACATCCTCCTTTACCTCCTGAGCCCGGCTGTTTTCCATGGAAAAGACCGTCTCGTAGATTTCCTCTAAGGACCGGGTGCTCTCCTCATTATGAAAATATTTCTCCGTCAAAGGCTGCAGCAGCTTCTGAATATCCCCCATAGAAAGAACGCCCTTGAAGTAATAAATGAAAACCAGCAGCAGAATGTGCTCTCTGGAATATTTCTTTTTTACCGGCGGAGGCAGCAAATCATTTTTTGTATAATTGTTGATCATGGTCCTGGTCAGAATCTTGTCTGTATCCTCATGTCTGGCACTGGGTTTCAGCCGCTCCTCCATCAGAGAGGTCACCTGATCCATGTAAAGATCGATATCCGGTATTTCCTCCGCCCTGATGTAATCCACTCTGTCCAGACTGGCAAGAATGCTTTCCAGTAGATTATCTGTGTTGATTGTCATAATATCACCTGTTATCCGGTTGCTGTTTACAGCCGCCTTCCCTCCTTCACAGGATGTCTTACAATGTGCGGGAACGCCCTTCGGGTGCTCTGTGAGACGCTCTTCGAGTGCCTCTGCGTGCGTAAACAGCGCTTTACTTTTCCATGCTGCTGTGATAGTATCATATAGTCACAAGTTAAAATTTTACAGTGCTAAAGTATCTATACCTTTTGGCCGGCAAACCGCGGGATCATTTTTCATGTATATCATCCAACTGTTGGTCCCCGGCACGCTTATCTGATCAGGAGTATCTTATTATGAATGAAAAAATAAAAACACCGGCTGTCGATCAGTTGTTCGATGCCATCCTTTCCCTGGAAAACCGCGAGGAATGCTATCGCTTCTTCGAGGATCTGTGTACCGTCAACGAGCTGCTGAGTCTCTCCCAGCGCTACGATGTGGCCTCCATGCTGAGCCGCAAAAAGACCTATCTGGAGATCGCTGAGAAAACCGGTGCCTCCACCGCCACCATCAGCCGGGTCAATCGCTCCTTAAATTATGGGAACGACGGCTACGCACTGGTGTTTGGCCGGCTTGGCATTTCCGGAGAAAAAGTCCCGCGGGAGAAAGGCTGATCCTCCCGCGTTCCCTTAACTGGAAGGCTGACACAAAAGCTCTCATCCTTCCACAGACATAATCGTATAGACATTGATCAGCGCGTCATCCTTCGTAATCTGATACTTGATTATGGTATTGTCTTCCTGAATCAGATACAGCGGCGTTCCCCTCACCACGGCATCCCCCTCTCTGACAAGCGGCGTTCCCGTATTGGTATAGATGGAAGTATAGCCGTTACCATGGTCAATATGTACCTCATAATAACCGTAGGCGTTCTCACGGATCAGCTCCACCGTGCCTGAGCCGGTGGCCACCACCACGGCCCCCTCGCTGCCCTCGTAGTAGACCGCCTCATCCAACTCGCTCTCTCCCTCCGGAAGCTCCGCAGGAGTGCTGGTGCCTGTCACCGGAAAGCCCGTGGGAAGCGCTTCCTCCGCCGCCTGGGCAGCCGCCGCTTCCTCCGCCGCCAGCTTATCCTGAAGCGTAGCTGTCAGCGCCGCCACCTGGCTCGTCAGATCCTCGTTTTCCAGAATTTCATCCGCGTACTGGCCTTCCAGCTGCTCATACTGGGCGGCAAGCTGTGCGTATTCCTGACTCTGCTCCTGCTGCTTCTCCGTCATCTGAGCCGTAATATCAAGCACCTGCCTGCTCTCAAAAATAATAACCCCCAAAACAACCCCGACCAGGACGCAGGCCGCGGCTACAATGAGATAAATTGTCGTATCCTTCAGCTGAAAAGACAGCGTTTTCTCTTTCGGATCACTGCCTGTGACGGTGATCGTGTGAAATTTTCTCTTTCCTCCTGTGTCTTCCTTCATAGCAGCCTCCTTTCGCCAGCACACCCTCAGCCTCCGCGCCGGATGCGCAAAAAACTGACAGTGCTGTCTTCTGACTTTTCCCATCTTAACATATTTGTAATGATTTCGCAACTAATACAGCGTTTCGCATATAACCGGATATTCTGCCGGTCTGTTTCGAAAATGCTGTACAATGGCTACATTGAAGAAAAAAGCAGGCATTTCCCCGGTTAAGGAACTGCCTGCCAAAGCTCTTTATCTGATGATCTTATTGATCGCCACATGCAGCTTTTTGTACACGACAAAGGTGATAATGCTCACTGCACTGTATTTCACAATATTGAAGGGAAAAACGCTGAAAAGCATCATGGTCATGGTGTTGTGAACCAGCGGATTCACTGCTGCCGCCATGCTGACAATGGTTTCCATGGACATGCCGTAAATCACCGCGTAGGCCGGGAAAATAAAGAGCGTATTGGTAATCAGCGCCACAACACTGACCGCCGCCACAGCAATCACCAGAGACACAGCCGCCTGCTTTCTGGTCTTGTGATGTTGATAAATGAGAGAAGCCGTCAGCACATAGATGCTGGACAGGATCAGATTGGAAAGCTCTCCCACATACATGGTGCTGGTGCCGGTCAGCAGCAGATTGAGCAAAATCTTCACAATGATAATGCACTCCCCCGCCAGCGAGCCGAACATAAAGCCACCCAGAATAGCAGGCAGCTCGGCCAGGTCCAGTTTCATAAACGACGGGGCAAAGAACAGCGGGATATCAAAAAGCATCAATACCGCGCTCAATGCGCCAAAAAGGCCGATAAAGCATAGTTTCTGGGTTGAAAGTTTCTTTTCAGTATTCATTTTTCCTCCTTCTTCCATCCGGACTGTTGCGGGTAACGGAC
>JAJQID010000018.1 GCA_021199405.1 Lachnospiraceae bacterium | reverse complement strand
TACAAGGATCGGTAAAAGAACGCCCTTCATTTTTACCGGCACGTTTCTGGCATTGATTTTTCTGATGATATTGCCGCTGGCGGATCGGATGAGAAATTTTGCCTTATTTATCGGCGCACTGTTTTTGCTTCTGTTGTCCATGGGACTTTACCGTTCCCCGGCGGTGGCTCTGATGCCGGATTTAACGCCCAAACCGCTCCGCAGCAAGGGAAACGCGGTGATTAATCTGATGGGAGCCGTGGGAGGCGTTTATACGCTGATTATGATCCGGCTGCTGGTGGGCGCCGGTTCCACCCCGGATTATTTTCCGCTGATGCTGTCTGTGGGACTTCTGATGGTACTGTCGGTGCTGGTTTTATATAAAACTGTGCCGGAGAAAAAGCTCCGGGAGGAAATGGAAGGGACGGAGCGGCTGACCGGTCTGGATGTGGCGGCGCAGGCGGAAAGCAGCCTGAAGGCCGGGAGGGGTGTGAATGCACAGGAACCGGACCCGGAGAAAAAGGCTCAAAAGCTGCCGAAGGATGTTTTTCGAAGTCTGGTTTTTATCCTTCTGTCAGTCTCTCTGTGGTACATGGCCTACAATGCGGTTACCACGGCTTTCTCCAGATACGCCACCAGTGTCTGGGGGCTGGAGAATGGCGCTTACGCCAACTGTCTGATGGTTGCTACTGTGGCGGCGATCATCAGTTACCTGCCCATTGGATTTATTTCCGGTAAAATAGGGCGGAAGAAGACGATCATGGGAGGCGTGGTCCTGATGGCGGGCTGTTTTCTGGCAGCCTCCTTTTTCGGGCAGTATCATGCGGCCATCAATATCGGTTTTGCCCTGATCGGCTTTGGCTGGGCGGCCATTAATGTCAATTCCTTTCCCATGGTGGTGGAAATATCGGGCAGCGGAGATGTGGGGAAGTATACCGGGTATTATTATACCTTTTCCATGGCTGCCCAGGTAGCGACGCCGATCCTGTCGGGCTGGCTGCTGGAACATGTCTCCTACAGGACGCTGTTTCCTTATGCCACGGTATTTTCTCTTCTGGCGCTGCTGACCATGTCCCAGGTCAGGCACGGGGATTCCAAACCGGAGAAAAAGGCCAGCCTGCTGGAGAATTTTGACGTAGACGATTAAGGCAGATATTTTGAGAATATAATACAGATGGCTCTCGCATCGGAATGGATGCTGAGAGTCATTTGAGATGGAGGCAGATATGAATTGCAGAAAAGTATTGACAACTGGAATGACCGCAGCGGCGGGGATCGCCGGGATGTACCTTGCGGCAGTCTCGCCCCGCAGCAAAAAAGATCGTGTGGACAGAATGCCTTTTCTTTATAAGCCGTCCTCCGGCCATGAGCGATGGCTGTATGCTCATCGTGGGCTTCATGACAATGACAGCGAGGCTCCGGAAAACTCCATGGCAGCCTTTCAGCGGGCAGTGGAGGCAGGCTATGGCATTGAGCTTGACGTCCAGCTGACAAGAGATAAGGTGCCGGTGGTTTTTCATGACAATACTCTGAGAAGAGTCTGCGGGGTGTCCGGCTGTGTCAGCGATTACACCTTTGAGGAGCTGCAGAAATTCCCTCTTTGTACATCAGAAGAACGGATTCCCGGATTTGAGGAGGTGCTTCATCTGATCAATGGGCAGGTACCGCTGATTGTGGAGTATAAGCTGGAAACCTTTGATACGGAGGTCTGCGTACTGGGGAATGAGCTCCTTGACCAATATCAGGGGCTGTACTGTATCGAA
Source organism: Lachnospiraceae bacterium (assembly GCA_021199405.1). Taxonomy (GTDB): domain Bacteria; phylum Bacillota; class Clostridia; order Lachnospirales; family Lachnospiraceae; genus RGIG6307. The sequence continues at coordinate 1,286 of JAJQID010000018.1, read as the reverse complement.
TCCTTCCATCCGGCAGCGGTGCATTGGTATAAGGAGCATCGGCCGGATATCATGCGCGGGCAGTTGTCCATGAATTTTATGGCGGAGCCGGAGTACCGCGGAAAGCCTGTATACTGGCTTCTGACCAATCTGATGTTTAATTTCTGGACAAAACCGGATTTTATTGCCTATGACCACCATGGATCGGAGAATTTATCATTCCGGATTTCAACAAAGCTTTTTGGCGCTCTGCCTGTTGCCTGGACCATCAAGAGCGAGGATGAGCTGCGAAAAGCAGAGAAAAACTTTCAGATTTTTATCTTTGACAGCTTTATACCGGAGGAGATTTTCATTTCTTCCGATTAAAAATGTATCCGAACACTGAACCGATGATACCGCCCACGATATGCGCCATATTGGAAATATTATCCTCAATGGCAATGCCCTCATAAACCTGCTGTCCCAGGAAAATTACCGCTACCAGGATAAAGGTAAGCGGAATTTCTCTCTGCCGCACCCCTACAATCGAGGAAAGAAGAATCAGCGCAAAGACAACACCGCTGGCGCCGCACAGAGCAACATTCGGGAAAAAGATATAGTTGACCAGCCCGGTCATCAGCGCCGTAACCGCGATTACCTTCAGGATGTCCGCAGAGCCATACTTTTCCTCCAGCATCGGCCCCAGCAAAAGCAGGTAGGTCATATTTCCGATCAGGTGTTCCCAGCCGCTGTGACCGAACACATGCGTGAAAAAACGCAGCCAGGTCAGCGGACTGGTCAGCGGTGAATGATAAGTCATAAAAAACATGGCGTTGCTGACACCGCCTGTTATCTGATTCAGCAACGTTGCAATAAAACTGATCAGCACGAAGCTCAGGATGACCGGAGCGTTGATTACAATTTTCAATCTGTTTTTCTTCATAACATATCTCCTCGTATGCCCATGTCATTATACCACTTTACTATAATACCTTCCTTTTATCCCGACGGCAACTTTTTCCGACAAATTTTATCATTTAAGGATCGAAAGAACTCTGTAAATTTACTTACATAAAATGAAATCATAAACTCTGCTTTTCAAATCCGAAAATTTTTGCTATAATTTGTGAAATGATGGCAAGCAAAGGCCTATGCCCGTTCTACATATCTTTTACAAAAGAAATTTTTATGTGGGGGGGGGTGAAAAGCAGATGACAAATGATGATGTCAGGAACAGGATTACGGAACTAAGAAAACAGAAAAACGTGTCTGAATATAGAATGAGTCAGGATCTTGGAAAAAGCAAAGGTTATATTCAGAGCATTACC
>JAJQID010000034.1 GCA_021199405.1 Lachnospiraceae bacterium | reverse complement strand
TCGCCGTTCCCGCCGCCACCGCCGTGATGGTCGCCGTGCTGCCGCTTCCCGACACGGTTGCCACGCTGGTGTCGCTGCTGCTGTATTCATAGGTCAGGCTCTCGCCGGAGGTCATCCCGCTGGCCGTCGCGCTGAGGGTCCCGCTGGCTCCTGCTTTCAGAGACAGGCTGGTGTTATCCAGCGACAGGGTAAAGTCGGAATAAGTCTGACTGACGGTGACTGTGCAGGTGGCCGTGGCCTGCTTGCTGGTATTGTTATTGTAATAAGCCTTCACCGTGATGGTCGCCGTTCCCGCCGCCACCGCCGTGATGGTCGCCGTGCTGCCGCTTCCCGACACAGTTGCCACGCTGGTATCGCTGCTGCTGTATTCATAGGTCAGGCTCTCGCCGGAGGTCGTCCCGCTGGCCGTCGCGCTGAGGGTCCCGCTGGCTCCTGCTGCCAGAGACAGACTGGAGCTATCAAGTGATAATGTAAAATCAGAATAGGTCTGGCTGACAGTGACCGTGCAGGTGGCTGTATTCGACTTATCTGTATTATTATCATAGTATGCTTTGACTGTAATGGTCGTCGTTCCCGCCGCTGCCGCCTTTACTGTCGCTGTACTGCCGCTTCCCGTTACCGTCGCCACGCTGGTATCGCTGCTGCTGTATTCATAGGTCAGACTTTCGCCCGAGGTGGCACCATTCGCCGTTGCACTGAAGGTGCCGCTTGCTCCTGCTGTCAGAGACAGATTTGTGCTGTCCAGAGACAAGGTAAAATCAGAATATGAGACCGTCTCCCCGTTGGTTTCTCCGGTACTGCTGCCTGTCTCACTGTTGCTGTTGGTTTCACTGCTGCCAGTCCCGTTATTATTGGTTTCATCTGATGTATTGTCACCGGTTCCAGTGGTATCCGCGGTAGTGGTAACCGTCTGTCCCACAGTCGTTACAGTGGAAGCTTCATCCATTGTTGCAGCAGTTACTTCTGCGCCGTTTTCTTCTCCAGCTTCTTCATTGGATTCTGGACCGGTTCCTTCATTGGTTTCCGAACCGGTTTCTTCCTCTGCTGTAGTCTCATTGGTTTGTGCCGTTGCCAGGAAGCTTCTGGCCACCGACATCGCCGTCGGCACTTCGATCTGGGATTTATCAATCTCTGTGTAGCTCTCCGCATTCAGCGTCTTGGTGCTTTCCACCCACTCCACCGTGTTGGTTACTACAGATTCCACCTCCAGCTCTACCTGGGCCTCCTCCTCGGCCACATTGATTTCCGCCTCCTCCTTAATCTCAGCGGAAACATCCACCTGTTCATATACAATCGTGTCCCTGACCGTGACGGTCTCGCTGACTGTGCTGAAGGAGTATCGCTCATACAACTCCCCCTCCAGTTCAATCATCGTGACCCTGTAGGTCCCTGAAGTCAGGCCGGACTGATAGATAATGCCATCCTTGTCCTCGTCTGTCCATGTATATTCCTTTTGATTGCTGTCAATCACACTCACGGAAAAGGGCACATTGGCGATCAGCTTTCCCGTGCTGGCATTGGTGAATTTGATCTTTAAATCCTTCTCCACAGAGGTCATGACGAGCTCAACGTAAATCCGGTTGCTCTCGTCCGTCTCCTCATATTCAACGCTGGTGGTTTCTGTCTCCACATCACTCAGATGCGCAGCCTGATAGGCGGAATTTTTGCTTTCCATCAGGGCGCTCAGCCCCTCCCCGCCGATCACATCCACCTCTTCGAGAGTACTGCTGACGCTGGAGAACGCCTCCACAGAGCTGCTTCCCTTTCCGGTGACAATCACAGCCGCTGCCGCCGCAAAAATGCCGATCAGCAATAACGCCGCCCCGAGAAAGAGCCGCCTCTGTCCAACCTTATTCACCAGAAATCCCAGGAAGGTCTCATCATCCTCATCCTCCCCGGACCGGTTCATGTCCAGAATCTGTATCTCCTCTTCATAGCCCTGCCTTCGGGAAAAATCCTGATCATCCTCCTCGTAATCCCCGTCAATATAGACTTCCTCATCAAAGGTATTCTCGCTGTCAGCATTTTCCGTGATGTAGTCATCCTCTCCGGCAAATTCTTCCCCCGCAGCGTCATCACTTTCCGCAAAATATTCTTCTGTGTAATAATCTCCTTCATCAGGATTCTCTTCCCAAATATCTTCCTCAGGAACAAATTCCTCCTCCGGATAATTGTCCTCTTCGTTGGAGGCTTCCTCCCAAAATTCTTCCTCTGCGGCGGATTCCTCCTCCGGATAAGCACCTTCTTCGTCGGAAGCTTCCTCCCACAAATCCTCTTGCGCGACTTCTTCCCGGTCAGCTATATCATAATCCTGATCATCAGAGGCCGCCTCCGCGACATAATCTTCATCCTCAAATTCTTCCCCGTCGAAGGACACCTCCTGCCAGTCTGAATTCTCTTCCTTTCCCTGATTTTTCTTCTTATTGAATAATGCCATACCAATATCCTTTGTCTTGCTGTTGCCGTTCTCCGCGTCTATCCAACACATAATTTCCAATCACAATGATAGATCAGTATAGCATACCTGCGCTTTCCATTTCAAGCCCCTTTCCCAACGTCTCTTTTGATTTTTATCAAAAGTCGCTGCTGTTCGCAGGTTCCGCTCCTGCATTGTCAACTCCGGCAATATATATTTCACAAAAGCCCATAAAACATGAAGCCGCAGCCTCAAAGATGATTCCTCATCTTTCCGCAGCGGCTCTGCTTTTATTATCATTTGTTCTCGCATCTTCTTTCAGTTACAATTACCGTTTGCATAGAAATTTTCCCAGGATGGGACCTATAGAAGAGGTTCCCTGCAAAGCTCCTCCAGAATTTTGTCAATGTCATAGTCCGGTGCGTACTTTTGCACCACTTCCAAAATTTCGCTGATCTGGGAAAGATCACATTCCAGGTCATCAGCGATTTCCGCGGCAGATTTTCCCTTTGCAAGCTTGCGGCAGCATAAGTCAACTACTTTTCGCATCCTGCCTTTCGCTTCCCCTTCCTGATATGCCCTTTCCTTCTCTTCCTCCAGCCACCATGAGGACGCCATATAATTCACCTCCATCTCCGCTATTGTCTTCAGTTTTTTCACCTTAT
>JAJQID010000137.1:10705-13657 GCA_021199405.1 Lachnospiraceae bacterium | reverse complement strand
ACCTTTACAATCGGATTCCGAATTGAGTTTAAAATTACGTCAATCAGAGCGGATACCCACTGGCCAATCACTGTGGCGATGGCGGCGCCTCTGATTCCCAGCGCCGGAAAACCCAAAAGCCCAAAAATCATGATCGGATCCAGAATCAGATTGGTCACCGCTCCTGACACCAGAGAAATCATACTGTCAAAGGTGTTCCCGACTGACTGCAGGAACCGCTGAAACATAGTGCTAATGAAGGTGCCGCCGCAAAAAATCATACAGATAAACAGATACTGCCTGCACCAGGCGCCGATAGCCTCATCCTCTGTGAACATTCTCACAAACAGCCCCGTGCATGTCAGTCCCAGAATCATAAACACTGCCATACCCGCGATTGCCAGCAGTGTCCCTGTAGCCGCGATCTTTCTGGTGTTCTCTGCATGCTTTGCGCCGATACTCTGAGATAAAAGGGCATTCACTCCTACGCTTGTGCCTACAGATACGGCAATCATTAAAAGCTGTATGGGATAGGCAAGGGATACGGCGGTCAGCGCGTCCTCCCCCACCCGTGCCACGAAAACGCTGTCCACAATATTGTACAGGGACTGTACTAAAAGGGATATCATCAGTGGCAATGACATATTGATTACCAGATTGGGCATGGGCATTGTGCCCATTTTGTTGTTTTTTTCCATAATTCCTCCTTAAAAAAATGAAGTGTTTAATGCAAAAAAGTGCAAACCCAAACATCAGGTTTGCACTTCTATGTCATAGTATTCCGTCATAAAAGGTCGCGTCCGCTTTGCTTATATTCTGATAACTTACGCTTCTTCCTTCGCCGCCGCGTCAATCTCCTTCTGGCAGATATCAGCAGGTGCCTGTTCATATCTGGCAAACTCATAGGAGAAGGTGCCGGTACCGCCGGTCATGGAACGAAGGTCTGTGGAATAGCCGTAAATTTCCATCTGCGGAATGTCCGCTACAATCTCGGTCTTGCCACCGCCCTGCGGGTTCATGCCCAGCACTCTGCCGCGGCGCTTATTCAGATCTCCCATAACATCACCGGTATTGGCGTCATCCACCACTACCTTCAGAGACACAATTGGCTCAAGGAGCACCGGGGATGCCGCCATAAAGCCCTTCTTGAAGGCGCCGACCGTAGCAATCTTGAACGCCATCTCAGAGGAGTCCACCGGATGATAGGAGCCGTCATAGAGAACCGCCTTCACGCCCACCACCGGATAACCGGCCAGAGGACCCTTCGCACAGCATTCCTGCAGTCCCTTATCCACCGCCGGATAGTAGTTCTTCGGCACTGTTCCTCCAACCACTTCCTGCACAAACTCGTAAGGAACGGTCATATCATCAGAGGGGGAGAAACGCATCTTCACATGTCCGTACTGGCCATGGCCGCCGGACTGCTTCTTGTGCTTGTATTCCACATCGGAAGTCTTGCGGATGGTCTCCCGGAAAGCTACCCGCGGCTTCTCCAGTATCATTTCCACCTTATACTCATTGAGCAGACGGCTGGCAATCACATCCAGATGCAGATCGCCCATGCCGTAAATCAGCATCTGGCGGTTTTCACTGTCATTGACCGTCTTTACGGTCAGATCCTCCGCGCCAATCTTGGCGAGAGACTGCGCCAGCTTATCAATCTCATCCTTATTCTTCGCTTTATATGCTTTATATGTATAGGGCTTTGATATCTCGTTCTTTCCATAGAGAATCGGGAACGCTCTGGTAGCAAGCGAATCTCCTGTGCGGGCGTCGGTCAACTTGGCCAGGGCACCCAGGTCACCTGCATGAAGCTCCTTCACCTCAATGGGCTTATTCCCCTGCAAAACATAGAGCTTACCGACCTTATCCTCCACCTCTCTTTCTACATTATATACAGTATCGTCCGGCTTAATTATGCCGGAGCAGACCTTGATCAGACTGTACTTGCCGATGAACGGATCCATCATGGTCTTGTAAATGTATGCGGACTTTGCCTTGGAGAAGTCATAATTGGCCTGATAAATCTCGTTGGTCTTGCGGTTGATACCGGCGATCTGACGCATATCCGGGGAGGGCATATACTTTACAATATCATCCAGCAATGCGTAAACACCCTGAATGACAATGGAGGATCCCGGCGATACCGGCACCACAGAGCCGTCGCATACGCTGTGCTTTAAGGCAGCGCGAATCTCATCCACAGAGAATTCGTCCCCCTCAAAATAGCGCTCCATCATCTCCTCGCTGGTCTCAGCTACTGATTCCACTAAAGCCTCATGATATTTCTCCAGATACGGATTTAAGTAATCGGGAATATCGCAGGATACCACTTCCTTGCCGGACCAGCGGTTGCCGGTTTCGCTGACTACATTCACATACCCGATAAACTTTTCGTCCTTGCGAATCGGGAACTTGAAGGGTGCGATCTTCTTGCCGTAGAGGGCAGTCAGATCATCCACCACCTGACGGAAGGAGGCGTTATCCACATCCATTCCGCTGACAAAAATCATCCGGGGCAGCTTATACTTCTCACACAGATCCCAGGCCCGCTTCGTACCGGCCTCCACACCGGCCTTGCCATTGACCACAATCACGGCGCCGTCCGCCGCGGAGAGCGCTTCCTCCACCTCTCCCACAAAATCAAAGAAACCGGGGGTATCCAGAATATTGATCTTATATCCCTCCCACTCAAGAGGAATCACGGAGGTAGAAACAGAGATCTTACGCTTCTGCTCTTTCTTTCCAAAGTCGCTCAGTGACGTACCGTCATCAACCCTGCCGAGACGGCTGGTAATCCCGGACAGATATGCCATGGCCTCCGCCAGGCTGGTCTTCCCGGCACCGCCGTGTCCAAGCAGCGCAATATTCCTGATTTTGTCAGTTGTGTAAACATTCATAAAGTCGTACCTCCACAAAAAATAAGCTGTTTTTTGCCGTGCGAACCCATCCGGCGTAAAATAATGACATAAC
>JAJQID010000137.1:0-10695 GCA_021199405.1 Lachnospiraceae bacterium | reverse complement strand
CCGCCAAAAACAGCTGTTACCCTCTTTGAAGCCAACCGAACAGGGGAACCTTCTCTTTCCGTCTGCACCTATAGCGATATGATACATGATTTTTGAACTCTTTGCAACTGTTTTTGTGAAAATGTAACGAAACGAAACACCGGAGAAGATCAGGAACAGAAATATGAGGAAATATCAGAATTTTGTCAAAATTTCTTGATTTTCCTTCTTTATTCTGATATTCTTACCGCATGATTAATCGATATAAAAACAATTCCATACCCCGATCCTGTATTTTCATGGGCGTCAAATATCTGATTTCCATTCTTTTTGCGCTGCTTCCAATTCTTACAGTACACACTGTCAGATATTCCCTGGCGGCTCTGGCTGAGCTTTTGCTGATTGCCTTGCTGAGCAACCTGATTGCTCTGAAAAAGCCGGTCCTGGCCAATATTTTCAATGGCATTTTCATCCTTCTGTTCAATGCCCAGATGGCGGTGCTTTTTTTTGCAGCCTCCTACGTGGAAACCGTCATGCTCTCCAACCTCGCATCTGCAGAGGATCTGGCCGGGAATGCCGCAGAATATGTGATCGCTGTGGTTATCATCATCATTGCCTCCTTTTTGCCCATCCGTGCCCTGGGTGCAGGCTTTTTTGACCGTGTCTTCAGAGTTGCAGGCAGCATACTGGCCGCAGCCGCCGTCTGGGCAGTGACACTCGCAGTCGTCGGCGGCGTTTACTCCCCCTTCATCAACTATGGAGTTCTCCTGAAGCAGGAATACGAGATTTATGAAATGAATCAGCTGGTCAGCAAAGAGCTGGAACAGGAAAATCTGGCAGATTTATTTTTCTCAGATGAGATTGCGGACAGCCGCGAAAAGGATGCCTCCCTGTCCGAACAGCCGAATGTCATTCTGATTTTCACGGAAGGTCTGTCCCAGAATATTGTAAACGATGAGAGAAGCATCATGCCGAATGTAGCTGCTCTGGAGGAGAAATCCCTGAATTTTACCGGCTATTACAATCATACCTTCGCTACCTATCGGGCCATCATCGGACAGCTGTATTCCGGATACCAGCTGAATAACCTGGACGAAAACTGCCTGGTTTCCATCCAGGATATCATGAAGGGAGAAGGCTATCACACCGTCATCGTTAACGCGGAGCCTCTCAACGAGGATTTCACCGGCTATCTCCATGCCCTTGGCTTTGATGATGTCATTGAAAATGAGGAGGACATTACCTCGGGACTGGCTGATTCCTATACAGATGGGGAACTCTACCAGATATTATGGGATACTGTTTCTGAACTTTCCGAAACGGATGAACCTTTTTTCACTGTTATTTATACCTTTGGCACACACGCCACTTTCATCAGCACCGAGGAGCAGTTTGGGGACGGAAGCGATGATGAGCTGAATAAATTTTATAACCTGGACTATCAGTTCGGACTTTTTCTGGAAAAATTTGAGAACAGCTCCCTGGCGGAAAATACAATTCTTGTGTTCACCGCGGATCACGCCGCCTATCAGGACAGCGACTTTGCCGGGGCCTTTCCTTCTTATGAAAGAAAAAGTTCTCAGGTAGACGAGGTTCCCCTGATTATTTATTATGTAGGAATGGAACCGGAGACAATTGATGTCGGCGGGCAGAATTCTCTGGATCTTACTCCCACCCTTCTGGATTATCTGGATATCAGCTCTGCCAATTATTTTCTGGGCACCAGCCTGTTCTCAGAAACCGGCACAGACTATGATACCATCTTTTATTCAGAGGCAAGTCCGATTTCCACAAAAGACGGCGCCATAACTGTCCTCAGTCAGGATGAGGCCGAGGCATTCGAAACGAACCTTCGTCAATATTTCGCGGCCAAGCTCTCCGATCTATCTGAGGATACACTGGAGACTCTGAGCACACTGACATCCACCAGAACAGTGACAGCTCTCAGCGACGATGGACAGACACTGCAGGTAACCTACACCCCCTCCGGCAAGGAGAACTATACCCAGTACTGGTTTGCTGTCTGGAGCGCAGAAAACGCCCAGGACGACCTGGTTTGGTATTATGCCACCAAAAAGGCAAACGGCGACTGGACTTTCTCAGTTCCTCTCTCCTCCCATACCTTCGAGGGCGAAATTGAGATCGACGTGTACGGAGGAGAAACAAAGGCGACAGACCGGGTAGATCTGATCACTCTCATGCTGCCCTAATGTATTTTTTCAGGAACTTATCTTGTCTTTTTCCCCTTCTTATGCTATATTCAATGCCGGTTTTATAAGAATTCATGCCACAAAGCCGTCTGTGGGGTTTCCTGTGCCTGACGATACAGGCAGCATTCCTTTCATGACGGCCACAGACAGCAGCAAGGAGGAAAACAATATGTCACAATCTACAGACAGAAAATCCGGCAAAAAAGGGCTGATCGCGGTAATCATCCTCGTCGCCCTGATTGCGATATTCGCACTCATCTATGTCTTTTTGTCTCCGTCCGCTTCTGAGGGAAGCAAGTCTCTGACCATCGAGGTGATTGACAACGAGGGAGAGACAACCTCTTTTTCCTTCAAAACCGCCGCCGAGTATCTGCGCCAGGCGAGGGACGAGACGGTAGGGCTGACCTACGAGGGTACGGAATCCGATTACGGTATGTATGTGGAGACCGTCAACGGCGTTACCGCGGACTATAATACGGACGGCGCTTACTGGGCCTTTTACGTGGACGGCGAATACTGCAATTACGGTATCGATTCCCAGCCGGTGAACGATGGTGAGGTCTATACCATCGAGTATACTGTATACTATTAAAATCCTACAGGAACAACAGCATGGGAAACGGCTCCGGAATTTCAGTAAAGGATATCGCTCTGATCGGAATAATGATCGCCACTATTGAGGTGGTAAAGGATGCATTGGCCTTTTTACCGAATGTGGAGCTGGTAACCCTGCTGATTGTTCTTTATACTCTTTTTTTCGGAAAGCGGATTCTGTTTGCCATCCCGGTGTTTGTCCTTCTTCAGGGACTGCTCCACGGCTTCGGTCTCTGGTGGATTATGTATCTGTATGTATGGCCGCTTCTGGCGGTGCTGACTTTTCTTTTCAGGAAGCAGACATCTCTTCTGTTCTGGAGCGCTTTCTGCGGTCTGTTCGGTTTATTCTTCGGAGCGCTGTGCTCTCTTCCTTATCTTATCCTCAGCGGTCCTGCCGCGGCTTTAGCCTGGTGGGTTGCCGGAATCCCCTTCGATCTCATTCACTGCATATCCAACGCTGTCCTTTGCTTTGTGCTCTTTAAACCGCTGCACCTGGCACTGAACAAATTAAAAAACGCCTGGTTCTGAGATATCGCTTTTTTCTTGCTATTTTCTGTTTTATGAGGTAACATGTACATGAAAAATTGCGAGGAGCTTTTTATTATGGATACAATAACCTGTTCCTTTCTCGGGCTGGGTCTGATCGGCGGTTCCATCGCCAGAGCCTTTCGCGAGAAATTCCCTGACATGAAAATAAAGGTATACGACCAGGATATTCCTTCCCTCTCTCTGGCGCTGCGGGAACGGGTAGCCACCGGTATTTACACAGAAATCACCGCCGACCTGTGCGATGCGGATTTCGTCTTTTTGTGTACCCCAGTGGAAAACAACAATACTCTGCTGCGCACCATTCTGCCTCTTTTAAATGACCATGCCATCATTACCGATGTAGGAAGCGTAAAAACTCCCATCCATGAGCTGGCGGAAAGTCTGGGGCTCTCTCATCGATTCATCGGCGGTCATCCCATGACCGGAAGTGAGCGCTTTGGCTATGCCAACTCCAAACCCGGACTTTTAGAGAATGCCTATTATATTATCACTCCCACCGAAGAGGTGTCTGCCGAAAAGGTGGAGGAGCTGAAATCTCTCGTGTCGGCCACAAAGGCCATTCCCCTGATCATTCCTTATACAGAGCACGACCATGCCACCGCCGCCATCAGCCATCTGCCCCACATTATCGCCTCCTCCCTGGTCAATCTGGTCAGAAGCAGCGACTCTGAAGACGGCCTGATGAAAACTCTGGCCGCCGGCGGCTTTAAGGATATTACCCGGATTGCATCCTCCAGTCCCGCCATGTGGCAGCAGATCTGCCTGACCAACACAGAAAACATTCAACAGATGCTGGAGCAGTATATCTCGGACCTGGAAAACATAAGCGAATCCCTTTCCCAAAAAGACAGCGTGGGACTTTATGATTTCTTTGATTCCGCCAGAATTTACCGGGACTCCTTCAGCAACGCGGCTCCGGGCCCCATCAAACGCAGCTTTACCGTAAATATAGAGATTCCGGACAGAGCGGGCGCTCTGGCACACATCACCGCCCTTCTTGCCGATGAAAACATCAATATCAAAAATATCAACATTACCCATAACCGGGAGACGGAGTACGGTGCGCTGAAAATCGAATTTTATAATGAAGCTGATCAGCTGAAGGCAGTGGAACTGCTGCAGCGCAATGAGTTTACTACCTATCTGAGGAAAATTTAAAATTCAGATTTTGTTTACATGCTCATAACATTTATTTTATAAACTCTTGAAGGCAAATGTCATGAACCCGCGCTTGCAGATAACAGATCATTTCACAGCGCCCCGCTTTTCATGATCATTTTATATTTTAAAAAGAAGAAAGGATTATCCTGTCATGAACATTATCGTTACCGGAGGCGCCGGCTTCATCGGCAGCAACTTTGTTTTCCACATGCTGAACAAATATCCGGACTACCGCATCATCTGTCTGGACTGCCTGACCTATGCCGGCAATCTCTCCACTCTGGCCCCTGTCATGGACAACCCCAATTTCCGCTTTGTGAAGGAAAGCATCACCGACAGAGCCGCCGTCTATCAGCTTTTTGAGGAGGAGCACCCTGATATTGTGGTCAATTTTGCCGCGGAAAGCCATGTGGACCGCTCCATCGAAAATCCGGAAGTTTTTCTGGACACAAATATCAAGGGCACGGCGGTACTTATGGACGCCTGCCGCAAGTACGGTATTACCCGTTATCATCAGGTTTCCACAGATGAGGTTTACGGCGACCTGCCCTTAGACCGGCCGGATTTATTCTTCACTGAAGAGACCCCCATCCATACCAGCAGTCCCTATTCTGCTTCCAAGGCAAGCGCCGATCTGCTGGTGCTGGCATACCACAGGACCTACGGCCTGCCTGTGACCATCAGCCGCTGCTCCAACAACTATGGTCCTTACCATTTTCCGGAGAAGCTGATTCCGCTGATGATCGCCAATGCCCTGAATGACAAGCCTCTGCCGGTCTATGGCGAAGGCCTGAATGTGCGCGACTGGCTGTATGTGGAGGATCACTGCAAGGCCATCGACCTGATTATCCATAAGGGCCGCGTGGGTGAAATCTACAACATCGGCGGCCATAATGAGATGCGCAATATCGACATTGTAAAGCTGATCTGCAAGGAATTAAACAAACCAGAAAGCCTGATCACCCACGTTACCGACCGCAAGGGCCACGATATGCGCTATGCCATTGATCCCACCAAAATTCACAATGAGCTGGGGTGGCTGCCGGAAACCAGATTTGCCGACGGCATCAAAAAGACAATTCAGTGGTATCTGGACAACAGGGAATGGTGGGAAACCATTATTTCCGGAGAATATCAGAACTACTATGAGAAGATGTACGGGAACCGGTAAAAAGGAATGTCCATTGCCGGATCTCCGGCTTTGATACAACGGTTCCTGCCGCCAATGAAAAAGCGGCAGAAATGGAGATAAACATGAAAGCATTTGTCACAGGCGTGGGCGGCCAGCTGGGTCACGACGTCATGAATGAGCTGGCAAAACGGGGCTATGAGGGGGTGGGCAGCGACATCGCTCCGGCATACAGCGGCATCCAGGACGGCACCGCCGTCACCTCCATGCCCTACGTTGCCCTGGACATCACAGACAGGGAAAAGGTATTTTCCACAATCCGCGGCATTGCCCCCGACATAGTAATCCACTGTGCAGCCTGGACCGCTGTGGATCTGGCGGAGGATGAGGATAAGCAGCAAAAGGTTCAGGATATCAATGCCAACGGGCCAAAATATATCGCTGAAATCTGTAAAGAGCTGGACTGCAAAATGATCCAGATCAGCACCGACTATGTCTTTGACGGTCAGGGTGCCACCCCCTGGAAGCCGGACTGCAGGGATTACGCGCCATTAAACGTATACGGCTCTACCAAACTTGGGGGCGAACTGGCGGTCTCCTCCACTCTGGAAAAGTATTTTATTGTACGTATCGCCTGGGTCTTTGGCCTGAACGGCAAAAACTTCATCAAAACCATGCTCAATCTGGGCAAAACCCATGATACCCTGCGGGTGGTCAGCGACCAGATCGGCACCCCCACCTACACCCTGGATCTGGCAAGGCTTCTGGTGGATATGGCCGAGACAGAAAAATACGGCTACTATCACGCCACCAATGAAGGCGACTACATCAGCTGGTACGATTTTACCGTGGAGATTTTCCGTCAGGCTTACCAGATGGGACATGAGGAATACAGCCCCGACAAGGTAAAGGTTTGGCCCGTCACCACTGCGGAATACGGCGCTTCCAAAGCCGCCCGGCCCTTCAACAGCCGGCTGGATAGGAGCAAGCTGACTGAAAACGGCTTTACACCCCTTCCGGACTGGAAGGATGCGCTGCAGAGATTTCTGCAGGCGTATGAATTTTAAGCAAAAAAATTGCCGCCTGTATGATATCAATCATACAGGCGGCAATTTTTTTATTTATTTGGAACTATCCCATTACATTGGTAACAAATAAAAGCTTCCTCTTTATCCCGCCTTCCGCACAACCCGGTCGCTCACAATATGCAGCGGATAATCGATCTCCTTATAGGTATCCCTGTCCCACAGCGCCAGCGCAGGAAACCCTCCCCTGATGACCAGAAGCTCGTCCAGTGGGAAACAGCCCTCGTCATACTCCACCTGGATGCGGTCATGCACAATGGTTGGATGAAAGGCTTCCGGGATCTCCACTACAATTTCATGCTCCTTTGTCGTCGGCTCCGAGAGATCCCCCGCCTGGTCAATTGTCTCCACTGCATATAGTGTTGTCTGCATCTTTTATCCCCCTTATATTGTATCAGCTTTATCTAATGTATCATAAAGAGAAAAAAACGTAAACATGAAATATGCACAAAAATATTACTGTTCAAAGCCAGCTTAAAACAGATCAGCAGAAGCGGCCATAAATATAAACACAGAACAGTCTGAATAAGAGCTGAATAAGAATGTAATTTTCTTTGACATCAGCGTACGGAAAACGTATAATACTAGTGCAGCGTTTTCGAAATAACTAGCCATTTTGCTGGTCTATTTTCCCGATAGCACAGGTCAAAAATCCTCAGCGTAGCCCGCTACGCCTACGTTTTTTGACCTGCACTCTCGGAAAAATATCCTTCGCAAAATGTCCAGTTATTTACGAAACGCTACACTAGTTTATAAATGAAAATATTCAGAAGCTTTGGGGGAACTCTATATGAAAAGAACAAAAGAAAAAGGAAAATTTGCAAAATTCCTTGCCAAAAAAAATATCATTTTTTCCGGAAAACGGTACGGAATCGACGCCATGGGCGCGATGGCGCAGGGCTTATTTGCCTCCCTGCTGATCGGAACCATCGTCTCCACAGCCGGAACGCAGCTGGGGGTTGAATTTCTCACCACCATTGGTAATTACGCGAAGAGCACCTATGTGGTAGGTGCGGCCATGGCCATCTCCATCGGATACGCTCTGCAGGCACCGCAGCTGGTTCTGTTTTCCCTGGTCACCGTAGGGGCAGCGGCAAACGAGCTGGGCGGCGCAGGAGGACCGCTGGCGGTTTTTATTATATCCATATTTGCCAGCGAATTCGGAAAGCTGGTTTCCAAAGAGACAAAAATTGACATTCTTGTGACTCCCTTTGTCACGATCGCCGTCGGAATCGGTCTCTCCCTGTGGTGGGCGCCGGCCATCGGCTCCGCTGCCAGCAGCGTGGGAAGCCTGATTATGTGGGCCACAGAGTTGAAGCCCTTCTTTATGGGAATTCTGGTCTCCGTAATTGTGGGAATTGCCCTGACGCTTCCCATCTCCAGCGCTGCCATCTGCAGCGCCCTTGGGCTGACCGGCCTGGCAGGAGGCGCCGCAGTCGCGGGCTGCTGCGCCCAGATGGTGGGGTTTGCTGTTATGAGCTTCAAAGAAAACAAATGGGGCGGTCTGGTTTCCCAGGGGCTTGGCACCAGCATGCTGCAGATGGGCAATATTATCAGAAATCCACGCATCTGGCTCCCACCCATTCTGGCCTCAGCCATCACCGGTCCCATCGCCACCTGCATCTTTCATTTTGAAATGAACGGTCCGGCAATCTCCTCCGGCATGGGAACCTGCGGCCTGGTAGGACAAATCGGTGTCTACACCGGCTGGGTAAACGACATCGCGAAAGGCGCCAAAAGCGCCATCACAGCCATGGACTGGCTGGGAATGGTCCTGATCTGTTTTATCCTGCCCGCTGTTCTGAGCCTTCTGTTCGGCGCCATTTTCCGGAAAGCAGGCTGGATAAAGGATGGAGATCTGCGGCTGGAATAGGACCCTGGCTTACGATGTTTTCCCTTCTCACAGTCTCTTCTCCGGATAACGTCAAACCACAGCCCCTTCCGATACCATGACCGGCAAACGAATCAAAATCTGGTAAACGATCCTCCACAGGCCATTCAGAACAGCGTTGTCCAGATAGGACAGAGGGCGGCTCAGCACCCCTGAGGCAAGCAGAAGAAGCAGGATCAGACTCCCATAGGACTGGAAATGACTGTAAAAAGCAGCCACAGCAGGAATGAATTCCTCCAGGACATGGGAACCATCCAGCGGAGGGAAGGGAATCAGATTGAAAACGCCAAGTCCCACATTGACCACGGCACCGTAATAGACGATGATTTCCAACGTCCCCCAGAAGGAGGAAGCTGTCGGCGCATATAAAGCAAGCAGTCCGTATAACAAAAGTGACAGAAAAGCCAGGATAAAGTTTGCAAAGGGGCCGGCCAGAGAAACCAGGATGATGCCGCTCCTTGGATTTTTGTAATACCTGGAATTGATCGGCACCGGTTTTGCCCAGCCCATATGAAAAAACAAAAGGCACAGCGTTCCCGCCAGATCCAGATGCTTCAGCGGATTCAGGGTCAGTCTGCCCGCCCGCCTGGGCGTCGGATCTCCAAGCCTGTCTGACACCCAGCCATGAGCACATTCATGAAATATGATTGCTGCCAGCACTGCCGGAGCTGCGTATAACATGGACTGTATCTGTGAAATATAATAACTGAGCATGGTTATTTTCCATTTCCTTTTTCAAAGGCTTTCCTGAAGCACGTATGGCGTCTCCTGGTATACGTAATAATTTAACCAGTTGGAATAAAGGGCATTGCTGTGGGCCCGCCACTGCAGATTGGGCTTTCGCTCACAGTCGTTGTTGGGATAGTAATTCTCCGGCAGTTTAATGTTCAGGCCCTTTGCTTTGTCCCGCATATACTCATTATGAAGTGTATAACGGTCATACTCCGGATGTCCCATGACAAAAATCTGCTTTCCCATCGCCGTCATGCACAGAAAAACCCCGGCCTTGTCGCTCTCGGCAAGCACCGTCAGATCACTACAGGCATGAATATCCGCTGAGGAAACTGACGTATGCCTGCTGTGAGGAGCCAGAAAAATATCGTCAAACCCCCGCACCAGCGGAATTTTGCGGTTGGAGACCTTATGCTCGAAAAGCCCGAACAGTTTTTCCGGCAGGAGCTTTTTCTCTATTCCGAAATGGTAATAGAGCGCCGCCTGCGCTCCCCAGCAGATATGCAGAGTGCTGGTCACATGGGTTTTGGTCCACTCCATGATTCTGCGCAGCTCCGGCCAGTAGTCCACCTCCTCAAACTCATACTGTTCCACCGGCGCTCCCGTAATAATCATCCCGTCATAGCGAAATTTTTTCAGCTGTTCGAAATTCTGATAAAATTTATTCAAATGATTGGCGGAGGTATTCTGGGAAATATGGCTTTCGACCTTCATAAAGGTCACGTTCACCTGCAGAGGAGTGTTGGACAGTGCGCGTAAAAGCTGAAGCTCCGTGTCCTCCTTCACCGGCATAAGATTCAAAATGCAGATTTCCAATGGCCGGATCTGCTGGCTTGTGGCCCGGTTTTCATCCATCACGAAAATATTTTCCGTTTCCAAAATACTTTTAGCTGGTAAATCATTCTGTGTTCTGATCGGCATATATCTGTTCCTCGTTCTTCTCTCTCATCCATTGAGATATTCTTGTACAAATTCCTCTTCCGTCATAATAGGGACACCCAGCTCCCC
The DNA here is from genome assembly GCA_021199405.1 of Lachnospiraceae bacterium. Lineage (GTDB taxonomy): Bacteria > Bacillota > Clostridia > Lachnospirales > Lachnospiraceae > RGIG6307. The sequence continues at coordinate 357 of JAJQID010000137.1, read as the reverse complement.
GGCCTTTTTGTTCTTATTGGAGGTGGATGCCGGATTGTTATTGATCAGCACGCTGGTCTTTGCGGAGACACTGCCGGTCACCTTTCCTCCTGCCGCCTCAATGGCTGCCTTAAGCTGACTGCGATTTTCATAAAGGAAAAGGTCACCGGTGATCACTACCGTCAGCCCCTTCAGTCTGTCTCCTTCAGGAGCAGTCTCCTCCTGAAGGTTCAGCTCTGAGAGCAGCTCCCTTACATCCCCAAGGCGGGTTTCATCCTCAAAATAACTGACAAAGGACTGCGCCAGCACCTCTCCCACCCCATCAATCAACTGAAGCTCCTCTGCGGTACCATGGGAAAGGGTCTCAAAGTCATTGTC
>JAJQID010000213.1 GCA_021199405.1 Lachnospiraceae bacterium | reverse complement strand
GGGTATCGTCCTGCGATTCTTGCCGCCCATCTGTTTTGCACGGCGGGGCTTTTGTGTATGGGAACTCTGCCACGTTTTATGGAAAACGCATACGCCGGGCTGGTGATCGCCATGGTGTGCAACGCCATCGGCGGGGGTCTGATTGAGGTGCTGATCAGCCCCATTGTGGAGGCAGCGCCTTCCTCCGGAGCCAAGGAGACGGCCATGAGCCTTTTGCATTCCTTTTACTGTTGGGGGCATGTGGCGGTGGTGGTGCTTTCCACCATAGGCTTTCAGGTCATTGGCATGGAGCGGTGGTATATTCTCCCTCTTCTTTGGAGTATCGTTCCCTTTGCCAATCTGTTTTTCTTTTCTCAGGTTCCGATCAGGACGCTGACGGAGGAGAGTGAACGGATGCCGGGCAGAAAGCTGTTTTCAACAGGAGCGTTCTGGCTGTTTTTTGCATTGATGCTCTGTGCGGGCGCGTCGGAACAGGCCATGTCCCAGTGGGCCTCCCTGTTCGCGGAGGAAGGGCTTGGCGTGTCCAAGACAGTGGGAGATCTGCTGGGTCCCTGCCTGTTCGCGGTTCTGATGGGCAGTGCCAGAATGTTTTACGGCAAAAGAGGGGAGCGGATAGATCTGCGCAGGTTTATGACTGCCAGCGCGGTGCTCTGCATTGTCAGCTATTGCATGGCGGTCTTTTTGAAAAATCCGTTTCTGGCTTTGCTGGGCTGCGGTCTGTGCGGTCTGTCTGTAGGCATTATGTGGCCCGGTACGTTCAGTCTGGCGGCGAAGGGCTGTCCAAATGGCGGAACGCTGATGTTTGGTCTGCTGGCTCTGGCGGGAGATGTCGGCTGCGCCGGGGGTCCGTCTTTTGTCAGCGCAATATCCGGTGCATTTCCTGAGTATGGAATCAGAGCGGGACTTTTGACGGCGATTTGCTTCCCGGTTTTCATGCTGATTTTGCTGAGCGCTTATACGAGAGCAGAAGAAAAGTCAGTGTGAAATGGAAACAGGTAGAAAGATGAAAGTACGGAAGATAATAATTTGGTGCGGCAGAAAAAAATGAGAACGCAAAAAGAGTGCCATCTGGCACTCTTTTCTGCATCATAACCAATATATGGATAAAAAGGAGTTACAAAGGTAAGCTGCCTATTACGGATACATCGAATTATGTTTTGCAAGCCGGAAATATGACAAGTGGTATGTCTCTCCGGTCAGGTGGAAGTCTATTATAACTTCACAACGTTAACAGCCTGAGGTCCCTTTGCACCTTCGGTTAACTCGTACTCTACCTTCGCGCCTTCCTCTAAGGACTTGTAGCCCTCCATCTTCAGGCCGGTGAAATGTACGAATACATCCTTGCCGGATTCATCGGTGATGAAACCGTAACCCTTTTGGTTGTTAAACCACTTTACTGTACCTTTGTTCATCTCAAGATACCTCCATAAAAATTACATTTTGATGTGACGAATATGGAGAAGCTGTTTGGAGCAATCCCCCGTTACTCAAAACTATCCGGATTTTACCACATTTTTGAGAGAAAAGCAAGCCGATTTTTGCGGGATGCTTCGCTTTTACATGCATTTTATGCAGATAGGGCCGCTTTTATAAAGAACTGTGAAGACAGTTTTACATGATGGACTGCATAAAATTCTCCAGCCACTGGTCCCAGATCTGTTCCGGGGTCTTGTCCAGAGAAAAGGAGCCGTAATTGACGCCGCCTGTGAGAAGGACCTTCTGACCGTCATAGCGGATATTCAACAGGAGTCCCTTTACAGAGGGAGCAGCGGGAACGGAAGCAAGAAGAGACTTTGCCTGAGCGTTCTCAAGCTGCAGGGTCAGACGAAAGGAAAGGGGTGTCTTTTTCCCGCGGATGAGGGCAAAAAGAACAGGGCGAACCTGGCCGTAGGGAAGATAAATTTCTTCCTGAGGCAGCTTCGCAAGCTCCTCCTCCGTGAAAAAATCCCGGTTCAGATGGCCGTCAAACTCATAGCTGAATCCCATTTGAAGGGAACCCTCCACAAACAAAAAGGAATCGAAAGCGGAATCTGTAAGGAGCCGCTGCATGAAAATCTTTACTTCGTCGATTTGCTGAGCGAACATAGTCTTTCCTCCTTAAAACTGCAATAATCCGGTTTTTATGAGCAGAACCGTCAGCAGGGCGGTCACCTGCAAAAGAGTGATTAACGGCATGAAAGCCTGAAAATACCAGTGATTTGTCTTATGGTGAAAGACCAGCATTCCCGCTACAGAGCCAATGCTGCCGCCTAAGAGAGCTGAGAGAAAAAGGGAGGCCTCCGGAATCCGGAAAGCCCCCTTTTTAGCCTTTCTCTTATCAATGCCCATCAACACAAAGGCAACCAGTGTTACGATGGCAAAATAAATCAGGATAAGGAAACCCGGCTGCATTACTTTATTTTTCCTTCCACTTCCATCATCTTCATGGCGCGAACCTTGCTGGGCAGGCCGAACAGGGTGATGAAGCCTTCCGCGTCGTGGTGATCGTAAAGCTCTCCGGTGGTGAAGCTTGCCAGAGATTCACTGTACAGGGAATAGGGAGAGGTGGTGCCGGCCTTGATGATATTGCCTTTATAGAGCTTGAACTTCACCTCACCGGTGACATATTTCTGAGTGGACTCGACAAAGGCCTGAATCGCCTCCCGTTTCGGGGTGAACCACTTGCCCTCGTAGACCAGGTCGGCAAATTTATTGCCCATTTCTTTTTTCAGAGTGTAGGTGTCGCGGTCCAGAATCAGCTCCTCCAGCTGCTGGTGAGCCTCCATCAGGATAGTGCCGCCGGGAGTCTCGTAAACGCCCCGGGATTTCATGCCGACCACGCGGTTTTCCACGATATCAATGATGCCAATGCCGTGCTTTCCGCCCAGCACGTTCAGTCCCTCGATAATCTCGGAGACCTTCATCTCCTTCCCATTCAGGGATTTCGGAACGCCGGCCTCAAAGGTCATGGTCACGTACTCCGGCTCATCGGGCGCTTTCTCAGGCGTCTGGCTTAAGACCAGCAGATGGTCGTAATTGGGCTCCTGAGCCGGATCCTCCAGCTCCAGACCCTCGTGGCTGATGTGCCAGAGATTTCTGTCACGGCTGTAGGAGGAATCCGCGGAGAAGGGCAGGTCGATGCCATGGGCCTTGCAGTAATCAATCTCCTCC
>JAJQID010000249.1 GCA_021199405.1 Lachnospiraceae bacterium | reverse complement strand
CCTACGGCGTACAGCCGGGTCCCGGTCGTACTTCTCGTAGCGTTTGTTTTCTTCCCTTTGGTGCTTCTCACAGTAACGTTCTCCGTATTCCACAAGCGCCAGACAACCCGGATGGGAACAAGGATGTTTTGGTTTTCTGGGCAATGATTCCACCTCCATCTATCTGCCGCCTGTCACGGCTGCGCCTCCTCAAAGGCCACAGGTTGAATTTCACTCCACAAAAAAGCCCTCGCAGGATTTCTCCCACAAGAGCTTCTCACTATAATTTTGCTGAGTATATCATATCACAAAGAACCAAGTGACATCCAGTGACATCAGGTGACATGATTAAGGCACAACCACTTTTCCAGTGCTTCCTCATGAAGCCTGTACAGGTGGCGGACGTTATAACCCAAGTCACTGATGATGACCTTCACCAAAAACGGCACAGCAGGAAGACCGGACTCTTCGATAATGGTAGCGGTGCTTGTAACTACATCATACTGGGTAAGATTCCACTTTTCGATGATGCTGCACAGGTTATCTACATAGGTCAGCGATGTTGCGTAGCCGCCGTCCTTGATGAGCTGAGTAGCTTCCTTGTAGTTTGTCATACCGGCAATGCCATCATAGCGAAGCTTCTTTCCGTTCTTCGCTCCGAGCAGGTAAGCGGAGTGGTCGGTAATAGAGTCCTCAACACAGCTGTACTTGCGGAAATCCGCTGTAATGGTTGTATAGCTGCCATCCGTGTTCTGCTCCTTCGTCTCCTTAGTATAAACCGAAGAGCCATCCCATGCTTTCTTTATCGTTTCTAATCACAAAATGGGCAATTATCATCTTCTATATAATCTATTTCCAGCGAAGTGATTTTTTGAGTTGATGATTCATAAATAGCTCTTAAATGGACATGCATTCCTAATATTGTCCTTAAAATGCACCGATTATCTTTAGTCTGCTCAATAATCTGTATATCGAAACCACATTCTTCAAATTCACTTATTGATGTTTTTTCTGCCCAACAATCAATTGTTCCCAATCCATGTACTACAACATCTAGCAAATAATCCTCTTTATTGATAACAGCTATGTTTTCAATCTCATAATCAGAAAAACAATTTAATTCTTTCAGAACTACTTTTTCTCCGGGAACAATAATATCTTCCCTCGAAATATCCAATCCAACTACATTGTCCTCTATGAACTTATCAATTGGTGTCTGAAATCCAATGTGGTTATCTTCAATGTCGCGACATAGCTTTTCCTCTTTATCAATTTGCTCAACACGTGCTTTCACATGTTTGTCAACAAAACTTTTTATACTATTCCAAAAATGAAATCTAGTCTCATTTATATTGCGCTCCTGTAAATCCTGTAACAAATCTGGATGCAACTTTTCTCTGTCAGAGACATCCGCAAAATCGCGTGTATTACTTGATATAAAATGTATCTCATCATCTGGATATTCTTCCGCAACATTAAGGCAAGTTAACCAAACCAAATAATCTCTATATCCAGTACTTCCATCTTCTTTAAATGGCTTTTTTCGTTCCAATGCACGCCTAACAACCTCCTCGTGTGTATCGTCTGGATACTTTTCAGGAATCACTGCTCCACCCTCAATGATGATCGTTTCCAGAAAGCTTTTATATTTTTCATATTCCAAGTCTGCCATTCCTTCAAATGTAAGATCTATATTTGTATCTATCATTCGATTTAATTCGTTTACCTCTTTTCGAGTCCTTTTTAATTGCTCATCAAGTTTTTCTCTATATTTGTTTAGCACCTCATCTATAACTATCTGGCACCATACAACTGTTCCGACTCTATTTATCATCTCAAAAGATGGACCTCGCATATAGAAATTTGAGCACACTATATTGCTATCGTAAATAATAATCATGCTGTATAACCTTTCTCTGGTAACTCAAAACTCTCACTATACATTCCACATTATACAACAAGATTTCTTGTATTAAAAGCATATTTCAAAACTCATTCAGCGTAAATGAAACCATCCACAGCCCACCATATGACGAATCCGCTTCCCGCTTTGATTTGTAACCAGAAATATACATCTCCGCAGATGCAGTCTCCGCAGTCTCCATATCAAAAAACTCCACAACAATTTTTGCCTGCTGCTTGTATGTCGTCAGTTTCTTAAGCCATTTTGCCGTGACGGTAAATGACACAGAGATTGTGTGTACACCAAAGCGCACCACATCCCTCTGTGTCGTTCCTGCCTCCGTCTCGCCGGAGAAGTCCGCCTCTACATCCTCCATCGACACCTCATAAGAATCCGGCTCTGGCAGAGCCTCGCCGTCAAAGGTTAGATATTGAATAAAAGCCAAAGCGTACACCTCCTTATCGTCCGCCTGAGCGCAGGTTTTGTCTCTGCTGCGCGTCCACAATCACCTCATCCAAGAGCGAGTTGCCAAGATATACCGGAATGGAAATAATACTGGCATTCTGGCCGCTTAAGGAATCCACCATCTCACGAATACCAGAGAGAATACTGGAAACCGAATTGGCTGCTCCGCCGTTTCCGCTGCCGCCATAACCGCCGCTCATCTGCGCCGCGGACACCTGCGGATTGATTACCATGTCCGCCGCCACATCCGACATCGCTCCCTGTAAAAGTCCACGGCTCTTTTTAATACCGTCTGCCAGCCCTTCCATGAAGTCCGGCATCCAATCCTCGTAATCTGTCAGCGGACCTTCATCCGGCACCGAAAAGTGCAGGAAGGATTTGATGGTTTCCGCAACATCGGACACCGCGCTAGTCACTTTGCTGATACAGCTTTTGATGCCATCCACAATCCCGTTTATGATATCCGCGCCCCAGCTGAAAGCGGAGGAAGCCAACCCGGTAATGAAGCTGACCGCGTTGTTAAAACCATCCTTCACTGTATTATAAATGCCGGACACTGTATTTTTGATGCCATTCCAGATAGCTGTAAAGACCTTTGTGACAGTCGACTTGATGGTATTTACCACCGTGGATACCGTATTTGAGATTGTATTCCATACCGTAGAAATCGTGGAAGAAATCCCATTCACGATTGTCGATATCACGGACGAAATCGCGTTCCATACTGTGGTGATGACCGTCTGTATTGCTGTCAGCACCGTGGTGATAATCGTGCAAATCGCATTCCAGGCAGTCGTGATGAATGTCTGGATGGCCGTAACCACTG
>JAJQID010000202.1 GCA_021199405.1 Lachnospiraceae bacterium | reverse complement strand
GGATAAGTACACCGACATGATGGAGTGGCTGGCTGATGTGTATGTAAATACCCTGAATATCATCCACTACATGCATGACAAGTACTGCTACGAGCGCGCTGAGATGGCTCTCCATGACAGAGACGTACGCCGCTACTTCGCTACCGGTATCGCCGGTCTGTCCATCGTTGCTGACTCCCTGTCCGCTATCAAGTATGCGACTGTGAAGCCGATCAGAGACGAGGACGGCATCATCGTAGATTTCGAGACCACCGGCGACTTCCCGAAGTACGGCAACGACGATGACCGTGTTGACAACATCGCCGCTGAGATCGTCAGCAAGTTCATGACCATGGTGAGAAGACACCACACCTACAGAGACGGCTTCCCGACCACTTCCATCCTTACCATCACCTCCAATGTGACCTATGGTAAGGCCACCGGCAACACTCCGGATGGGCGCAGAGCCGGACAGCCCTTCGCTCCTGGTGCCAACCCGATGCACGGCCGCGACAAGAACGGTGCGGTTGCATCCCTGGCTTCTGTAGCCAAGCTTCCGTTCAAGGATGCACAGGATGGTATTTCCAATACCTTCTCCATCATTCCTGGCGCTCTTGGCAAGGATGACCAGATTTTCGCCGGCGACATCGAGATTGATCTGAACAAGTAAGCAACTTTTTTTCATGAAACTATCCGTGCGGACGGGAGCATTCCTGTTTCTGTCCGCCGGTAACCTTTTCACAGTCAGTGAGGATTTTTATTATGGATCCTGAACAGAAAAGAATTGAAGACCTTGTAAAAATGCTGGACGAAGGCTTCGCCAACAACACAGGCCACATCAATGTGGACTGTGACAACACAGTTGAGGAAGCGGTTCAGGTACAGACCATGGGCTGCACTGACTGCTCCCGCACTCCTCTGGCATGCAGCGTTCCCACTCTGGAACAGGGTCTGGATGATTATTCATAATCATATTCTTCAAAAACTGTATAAAAATATCATAAGGAGGAAAACTATTATGGCAACAGCAAGTGCAGCACAGGTTGACAACCTGGTATCTTTATTAGACGGTTATGCAACAAAAGGCGGACATCACCTGAACGTGAACGTACTGAACAGAGAAACCCTTCTGGATGCTCAGAAGCACCCGGAGAATTATCCTCAGCTCACAATCCGTGTTTCCGGCTATGCAGTAAACTTCATCAAACTGACCCCGGAGCAGCAGGCGGATGTTATTTCCCGTACCTTCCACGAGTCAATGTAATCTGACTAAAACGTGGTCGGCTGCATGATTTTGAGTCTGATCAAAACTGAAGAGCAATGAAACATTTAGAAGCGGTGGCACACTGCCACCGCTTCTTTTCACACCAAAAAGAAAAGTTTAAGCAAGGAGAACCCATCATGACCAAAGGAAGAATTCATTCACTGGAAAGCTTTGGCACCGTGGACGGTCCCGGCACCCGCTATGTGGTGTTTGTACAGGGCTGTCCCATGCGGTGCGCATACTGCCACAACCCGGATACCTGGGAGATCAACGCCGGAAAGCTGATGGAGCCCTCCTATATCATCGAGCAATATGAACGGAATGAGCCCTTTTACACCCACGGAGGCCTGACTGTCACCGGCGGAGAGCCCCTGCTTCAGGTGGATTTTCTGATTGACCTGTTCACTCTGGCCAAGGAAAAGAATATTCACACCTGCATTGATACCTCCGGCATCGTTTTCAAGCCCGGCAATACTGCCCTGATTGAAAAGCTGGATCGCCTGATGAAGCTGACCGACCTGGTTATGCTGGATATCAAACACATTGATCCCGAAAAGCACAAAGAGCTGACCTCTCAGCCCAATGACGGTATTCTGGCGTTTGCGGCCTATTTAAACGACCGGGGCGTGGATATGTGGATTCGTCATGTGGTGGTTCCCACCATCACCGATGATCCAAAATACCTGTATCAGCTGGGACAGTTTCTGGCACCCTTCACCAATCTGAAGGCTCTGGATGTACTGCCCTACCACACCATGGGCAAGGCAAAGTACGAAAAGCTGGGAATTGATTATAAGCTGAAGGATCTGCCTGCCATGAGCCAGAAGGAAGCCATTGAACTGAAGGGGATCATCCTGAAAGGATTGAAGGAAAAACGGGAAGAACTGGGAATTGAGCACCATCATATAAACTAAGCAGAAATAACCGGATATGTGGTGTTATTATGCAGCAAAAGTAAGCTTAAACTAACTGACTTTTCTCCCAATTTTCTGTGAATTTTCGTATTTCCAGTATTTAAACTCTTGTTTTTTTGCACGCTTTATATTACAATACTACCGTTACTGAAAAGACAAAACAACGTAAAAGTCTGTATTCGGTTTTTTTGTCCGTTGAATGACCATAAGGTCAAACAGCGAAGGGGAAGCTATAATTGGCAGTGCTTTTACACAATATGGAGGGATTTGTTATGGCATTTGTGATCAGCGACAGCTGCATTTCCTGTGGTGCCTGCGCGGGGGCCTGCCCCGTCGGCGCGATCAGCGACAATGGCAGCCAGTATGAGATTGACTCGTCCATGTGCATCAGCTGTGGCGCATGCGCAGGAGTTTGCCCCGTCGGCGCTCCCAGCGAAGAGTAATATCATACATAAAGAAGAAATGAGCGAGGCAAGGACAAAAAGTCCATGCCGCGCTCATTTTTTCTTTAAAAAAGACTCCTGATTTTCAAAACTGAGGTACCAGATATGTTCCTCTGCAAAACCTTATCCGATTTGGTATAAATACAACCGATAATAACTCTCCTCTGTCTCAAATGTTGACAGTAACTCCATATTCATCTCCTCCGCATTCACTACATAGGCTGCGGAAATGATAAAATCGCAGCCTGCATCCTTAATCGCGGCAGTATCAATCTGCAGATCATTAAACCAAAAGGAACCCTTTTCCACATTAAAATAAGTTGTCAGTTCTGAAGTAAACAGATATACCCGGTTTCCCCAGTCGTCATAATAGCTGCGAATATAATCATTTCGTCCCAGTTCTTGCGCCATAAAGGTACGAAACAAATATTTATATTCTATGTCATAGTTGTCAGAGTACCCGTCCATACAGTAAAAACCGTGATACAATGCCGCGGCCGGATCAATTCCCAGACTGATTACTCTGTATTCCTCCATCTCCATACCAAATTTATCCCGGATATAGTCCTCCAAC
>JAJQID010000248.1 GCA_021199405.1 Lachnospiraceae bacterium | reverse complement strand
GTTGTGCACGGAGGGCTGCGGTGTGCTTTTCTGGCAGGGCGGCATGTTGAATTTTTACCAGGGGGACTGTATCTTTGTTCCGGCGGCTTCTGTGGAGATCAGAATTCACGGCAAGGCGCAGTTTTTGAAGGTGGAGTGCTGAACCGGAATCCTGAACGGGGTTGATCCCTAAAATGAACTGAAATGAGGAACAAAATGTTCATCTGAGGATAGACTTCTTTTGGCTGGTGTGCTACAATCCATGGAGGAGGATAACTGCCTGGCCGCGGTTATTTTAAAAATATGCAAATCAACGATGCTGAGAATGACAAGGAACGATCGTGTGCCCTCGCTGTGGAGAGCCTGCGGTCTTTTCCTGATACGGAGCATTTGTGGGCGGCCCTTGTGGAATTCGAGGGGCGCTCTTTTTATACTGCCAAGAATCTGGAGTTTACCTATGTGATCAGGGGTGGGGAGCTTTTTGTCAGCCGAAAGGAGAAATCCATCACCAGGGCTACGGTGGAACTGGCCTTCCGAAGAGCGCTTTCTCTGAAGGAGGAGGCTACCGGTCCCAAAAAGCTGGGCGTATTCGGCGCCAGCTATCTGTATCCCATATTTATAGAGCTGGGGATTATTCCTCACAGATGTAAGGAGTGAAGGCTATGGATTCTGCACTCTTTACCAACAGCCTTGTCCAATCGTCAAGGATTATCTATACGCCCTCCGCCTTTGCCAGAGCGAATCTTCTGTATCTGCAGGAAATCGGCTCCTTAAAGGCGATCAGTCCCCATACCTCCGGGCGTTCCAACCTTTCCTCCTATCTCTTTTTTATTGTGCTGGAAGGAACGGGAGAGCTGACCTACAACGGAACTCTTTATCAGCTGTCCGCGGGGGACTGTGTTTTTATCAACTGTAAAAATGCGTATTCTCAGAGCTCCTCAGAGGATCTCTGGACGTTGAAGTGGTGTCATTTTTACGGCTCCAATCTGGCAGGAATTTACAATAAATACGTGGAAAGAGGAGGATATCCTGTCTTTCCTGCTCAAAATCCCCGGACCTATGAGAGACTGCTGGATGAGCTTTACACCTGTGCAGATTCTGACGCCTATACAAGGGATATGCGAATATATGACAAACTGAGCTCCCTGACGGCGCTTCTGATGGAGGAAAGCTGGCATCAGGATGTGAAAACGGGAGCCTCATCCAGAAGGAATGTGCTGGAGATCAAGGATTATATTGACGCCAATTATCGGGAGAAGCTTACTTTGGAGGGACTTGCCGGGCTGTTTTTTATCAATAAGCACTACCTGGCCCGCTGCTTTAAGGAGCAGTGCGGTACTTCGGTGGCAGCCTATATTCAGCAGGTGAGGATCACCCGCGCCAAGAGTCTGCTGCGCTTCTCGGAGGATACCATTGAAAAAATCGGGGAAGAGTGCGGAATCCCTGACGCCAATTATTTTGCCAGAGTGTTTAAAAAAGTGGAAGGAATCACACCGGGAGAGTACAGGAAGCTCTGGAAGGGAAGGTAATATTTTCAATGAAATTTAATAGTTAACCTGATAGACTTCTGAAATGGAATGTGATAGAATGAGCGGGTGGCGCGGAAGAGATTTTTACCTTCATTTCCGGCCCGCGTTTTAGAAAACAGGGGAGAGGCTTGAGTGGAACCCAAACAGGATATCGTCCGGGCAATCAATGATCAGAGAGATCATCTGAGCAAGGGACACAAAAAAATAGCGGACTATATTTTGGAGCACAGTGAGGATGCTTCCTTTATGACAGCCATGGAGTTAGGGAAGACATTGGGAGTCTCTGAATCCACTGTGGTTCGTTTTGCGTCCAGAATCGGGTATAAAGGCTATCCTCAGATGCAGGAGGCACTGCAGCAGTACACCAAATCCAGATATCGGACGGTGGCCGCGCCGGAGCTCTCGGAGAAGACCTTTGATACCTGGGGTGTTATCGCTTCCGTTTTTCAGTCGGATATGGAAAAGATCAGCGAAGCCATGGAGAAGCTCTCCGAGGCCAGATTTGCCTATACGGTGGATCTGCTGCTTTCCGCGGATCACGTCTATATTGTGGGACTGCGCAACAGTGCGCCGCTGGCGTCCTTCCTTTATTTTTATCTGAATATGATCCGGCCTGACGTGGTATTGTTGAATACCACCGCGGCCACGGAGCTTTTTGAGCAGATGCTCCATATCGGCAGCAAGGACGCGCTGGTGGCGATCTCTTTTCCGCGATATTCCATCCGCACTCTGAAAGCGATGGAGATGGCCAAGGATCAGGGGGCGTCCATTGTGGCGCTGACCGATTCAGATCACAGCCCCATGACCATGTATTCCACGGTGGAGCTGTACGCCAGGAGCAATTTAAACAGTGTGGCGGATTCTTTAGTGGCGCCCATGTGTGTGCTGAACGCTCTGATTGTGGCTATGTGTCTGAAGGCGCCGGAGCGGGTTACGAAGGAGCTGAAGGCGCTGGAATATGCCTGGGATAATTATCAGGTTTACTCCCATGATGAGATTAACCGGATTGATATCGACGCCGGATTTGGAGTCCAAAAAGAGAAACCGGATGAGTAAATGTGTGGTAATCGGCGGCGGGGCTGCCGGTATGATGGCCGCTTATCAGGCGGCGGCGAGGGGAGAGAGGGTTCTGCTCCTTGAAAAAAATGAAAAGCTGGGCAAAAAGGTATACATCACAGGCAAAGGCCGCTGTAACCTGACCAATGCCTGCGAGACAGAGGATTTTTTTCAGTCTGTGGTGACCAATCCCAGATTTTTGTACAGCGCGGTCTATGGCTTTGGCTCTCAGGATATGATGGAGCTGCTGGAGCGGTTTGGCTGTCCGGTGAAGGTGGAGCGGGGACTGCGGGTTTTTCCGGTGTCCGACCATGCTTCTGATGTGATTTTTGCCATGCAGCGGGCCATGCAGGCGGCGGGGGTGGAGATTCGGCTGAATACGAAGGTAAAGCGCATTCTGATCAGGGACGGCGCGGCGGTGGGCGTGGAGCTTTCCGGCGGCGGGCGGCTGATGGCTGACCGGGTGATTGTGTGCACTGGCGGCGTTTCCTATCCCTCCACCGGTTCTACCGGGGACGGCTACCGGTTCGCTCTGGACGGGGGACTTTCCGTCACGGAAAGAAGACCCGCGCTGGTGGCCCTTACCTGTCAGGAGAGCTGGTGCCGGGAGC
>JAJQID010000149.1 GCA_021199405.1 Lachnospiraceae bacterium | reverse complement strand
ATCCGGGATATGGCTGTAAGAGCGCAGAAGGTGGTTGTGCTCAGTTATTCCGGAAAGTTTGGCAAAACCGGTTTCGTGCCCATCAGCCTTGACGCGGAAAACTGTATTGTAATAACGGATGATGAGGCAGATTCCGAAATTGTGGCGGGTATGCGTGAAAAGGGCATGGAAGTAATACTTGTCTGATTTTGCTGTGTCGACAGAACGTGGAGAGGAGGAAGCAATATGAGAAAGGCAAGGCTGGTCATTTGCGACATTGACAGCACGCTTGTGGTGAAGCATCAGATGCTGACGCCGCGGGCCAGGAGGGTGATCGACACCTTGCGGGAGCGGGGTACTTATTTTGGACTGGCTTCCGGCAGACCTCTGTTCCAGATCCGGGCCTCCATGGAAATGTGGGGTTATGAGGATTTTGATGTGCTGGTGGGGATGAACGGCGCTTCTGTCTGGGACGGTGTGGATAAAAAAGAATATTCTTATTTTCAGATGAAAAAGGAATGGATCAGAGATACCTTTGAACTGATGGCGCCCTTTGAGAGCAGTCCGTCTATCTATCTGGACAATGCTCAGGTTTTTTTATATGAAAGCGAATTGAAGGACTATCAGGAAATGTTCAAAAGCATGGGCGACGAAAAGGGAATGATTGCCCTGCGTCTGGCCAATGGAATAGAAGAGATGTACGCCCAGGACAACGGTAAAATCATGTTTCGGGTGGATGAAAAGGTCATGCCTCAGGTAGAGGCCTGGGTGGCGGCTCATCCAAATGACAATTACACAGGCTTTAAAACCCAGCCCTCCCTGATGGAGTTCTGCAATAAAAAGGTTTCCAAGGCTTACGGCATGGAACAGTTCTGCAAAATGCACGGCTTTGGACTGGAGGATGTGGCGGCATTCGGGGACACCACCAACGACAACGAAATGATACAGGCGGCCGGCTGGGGCGTGTGCATGGCGAATGGAAGCGAGGATACGAAGGCCATCGCGGATGAGGTCACGGAGGTAGCCTGCGATGACGACGGCTGGGCGGATTATATGGAGAAAAATTTTATGTAATAAGAAAGGTGGATATAAAAATGCTGGAGAAATTAAAGCAGGCGGTTTACGAGGCAAATATGGAGCTGCCCGGACACGGGCTTGTGACCTTTACCTGGGGAAATGTCAGTGCCATTGACAGAGAAAGCGGCTTATTTGTCATTAAACCAAGCGGTGTGGAATATGAGAAGCTGACGCCTGAGGATATGGTGGTGGTGGATCTGGAGGGAAATGTGGTGGAAGGACACTATAAGCCATCCTCGGATACGCCCACGCATCTGGAGCTTTATAAGGCCTTTCCGCAGATTGGCGGGATTGTACATACTCATTCCTCCTACGCCACAAGCTGGGCACAGTCTGGCAGGGATATTCCCTGCTATGGAACGACTCACGCGGATTATATTTATGGAGAGGTGCCCTGCGTCCGCTGCCTGAACGCGGAGGAGATCGCCTCCGATTATGAAAAAAATACCGGACTTCTGATTGTGTCGGAATTTAAGCGATTGGGGAAAGACACTGAGGCGGTGCCTGCGGTGCTGTGCAAAAACCATGGTCCCTTTGCCTGGGGAAAGGATGCGAAAGAAGCGGTGCACAATGCGGTGGTGCTGGAAGAGGTGGCAAAGATGGCGTATCGGACGGAGCTGATTAACCCGGAGGTGAAGCCGGCGCCTCAGGAGCTGCAGGACAAGCATTATTACAGAAAGCATGGGGCGAATGCCTATTATGGGCAAAATTAAGCGTTAAAATACAGTTAAGACTAAATTAAGTCCGATTTATTGGACAGCTGATATAGTATCCTTGAGTTCAGAAAGAAACAGGAGGTATCTGAAATGAAAGGATATTATGTGAGCAGCGGTTATATGGGATATGTGAACGGAGGTTATCAGTTGTTTGCTGATGAGTCAGATTATATGGAATATGTTGAGGAGCGGGATTGAAAACCCCGCTCCTCAGATTCGCGCTGAATGCTTATAATGTTGAGAACTGTTCAGGCATGTCTGTCACGGTTATAATTGATCAGACAGCCCGCTTTTAAAATCTTCTTTTCATCCGGGGTCATGTCGGAGATGTAGAGGCTGATTTCCTTTACCGTGTCGCCGATCACATAAGCCGGGATATTCTGCATGTCCGTATCCAGCGCTGTGCGGATATTTGGCACATAGATAAAGCTGCCGACTTCAAAATCCGGTTCCTCCTTCATCTGGAAGGGCACCATGCCCCAGTTGATGACATTGGAGCGGTAACGCTTGGTGGCGTATTCAGTGACGATGTTGGCCAGACCGCCCAGAACACGCTGGCAGCTGGCCGCCTGCTCTCTGGCGGAGCCGTCGCCGGGCTTGACCGCGTAGATCATGCTGCCGATTTCGATATCCGAAATGTCAAGGCTTTCATTGCCGGGGATGGTTCTGATTTTGTCATAGACGGTCTGAAGCTCCGGAAGAAGGTCCGCGGGATCGCTGCCGTCCACACGGGCGCACTCCAGCTTGTCTACTTCCTTCGCCCTGCCCACGTATGCCGGGTCTCTTCTGGAGAGAGTAAATTCCGCCAGTCCCAGTGGGTTGGAGCGATAGGAGGAGGTTTCACCGGAGGGAATCAGCTCGTCGGTGGTGGTCACCGGATCCATGATTTTGGAGCAGACCCGCAGCAAAATATTGTCCGCAAGGGCTTCCATGGCAGGCCAGTCCTTGATGTTGGGACCGTAAATCAGCTGATCCTCTGTGCCGGCTTTTCCGAAACCATTGTAAATGCGCTTCTCATAGGAGGTGGGATCAAATTCGTATGCGGGTACCTGATAATCATCTGCCATCTCGGTGGCTGAGGTCAGTACGCCGCCGTTGGCAGCAGTGGCCGCAATGCTTCTGGAGTCCATCAGCGCTACCGCCGCCATCTGGCCGTTGCCGGGCTTGGAGCCTTCCCGGTTGGGGAAGTTTCTGGTAGCATGACGAATGGAGAGGCAGTCGTTGGCCGGAGTGTCGCCGGCACCAAAGCAGGGGCCGCAGAAAGCGGTACGCAAAATGGCGCCCGCAGCCATCAGGCTGTTTGCCGCTCCTTTTTTGACCAGATCCATGAACACGGGCTGGCTGGAGGGATAGACGGAGAGCTGGAAGATACCGTTGCCGCAGGATGCGCCCTCCAGAATGTGGGCCGCTTCCATCA
>JAJQID010000224.1 GCA_021199405.1 Lachnospiraceae bacterium | reverse complement strand
GAGTAAGTTCCACTTGTACCCCTTCAAAGTGGAAGTTAACTTTTCACTTCAGTCACATTCTCAGCAACAGCATTTTCTTCAGATACACTTTGACATATCGTCAAAAACAAAGTATAGTATATCTATGCGGCGTCCGGCAGTTCCTTTGTTATGTTGAATATCGCCGGATATTTTTCTGTCATTCTCGCACAAATATCTTTATTTTATGAGGAGCATCCGTTTCTCCCTCATAAATAACCATTTTTCGGGAGTTTTATCAATAATATGAAAAATATGGAAAAAATTGCAAGCTTCACCATAGACCACATTCGTTTATTGCCTGGCATATACGTATCCCGGAAGGATCAGATCGGCACCGAAACGGTAACCACCTTCGACATCCGCATGACCGCCCCCAACCGGGAACCTGTCATGAATACGGCTGAGGTTCACACCATCGAGCATCTGGGTGCCACTTTCCTGCGCAATCATCCCCAATGGAGGGACAGAGTCATTTATTTCGGCCCCATGGGCTGCAGAACCGGCTTTTATCTGCTTCTGGCGGGCAACCTGGAAAGTCGGGATATTATCCCTCTGATGGAGGAAATGTTTTCCTTTATGGCGGGGTTCGAGGGCGAGGTCCCAGGCGCGTCGCCAAAGGACTGCGGCAATTATCTGGATATGAACCTGGGTATGGCAAAGCTGCTGTCCCGAAAATTTCTGGATGAGGTGATCTGGGATATTGGTGATGAAAGATTATATTATCCGCAGTAAGGAAACGGAAACCGGGAAGTCCACTCCAGAAGCCATAAATCTTTTGACATCTGAAATAAAACAGGATATATTGTATCTATGTAAAGTTCGACATAACGTCCGGCTGTTTATGAACCGCCTTGTCAGCTTTGCATAGATACATTTTTTTGGAGATTATTATGCGAATCGTCATAAAAGTAGGCACCTCCACTCTGGCTCACGCCACCGGGAACACCAATATCCGGCGTGTAGAGACCCTGTGCAGGGTGCTCAGCGATATTAAGAACGCCGGCCACGAGGTACTGCTTGTTTCCTCCGGCGCCACCGGCATGGGCTCCGGCAAGCTGGGGCTTCTCAAAAAACCGGAGGATATTTCCACCAAGCAGGCTGCTGCCGCTGTGGGGCAGTGCGAACTGATGTATACCTATGACAAATTATTTCAGCAATACAATCACTGTGTAGCGCAGGTGCTGCTGACCCGCTCTGACATCGAGGATCCAACCCGGAGAGCCCATTTGCACAACACCTTTTTCCGGCTGCTGGACTTCCATGTACTGCCTGTGATCAATGAAAATGACTCCGTAGCCACAGAGGAATTCTTCATTGGAGAAAATGATTCACTGGCAGCTTTGGTTTCCACTATCGTGGAGGCCGATCTGGTAGTACTGCTTTCTGACATTGACGGGCTGTTCACCGCGGACCCGCGCAAAGACCCCGCTGCAAGACTGATTGAACGGGTGGAGGAGATCACTCCGCAAATGCTGCAGCAGGCCGGCGGCAGCGGCAGCGACTTTGGAAGCGGAGGCATGGCCGCCAAACTGAACGCCGCACAGATCGCCATGAATGCCGGCATTGACATGGTCATTGCCAACGGCTCCCACCCGGAGATTTTATATGATATTATTGAGGGCAAAAATATCGGCACCCGTTTCATTGCCCGAAAGGAGGCATCATGATCACCACCACAGAAATTCTCACCCGGGCGAAAGCAGCCGCGCCCAGTCTTCTCACCGCCAGCACAGCACAGAAAAATCAGGCTCTGGAGGCCATGGCTGCCGCCCTTCTGGCGCAGTCAGAGCATATCCTTACGGAAAATCAAAAAGACATGGAGCGGGCCAGGGGCCATATCTCCGATGTCATGCTGGATCGGCTGCTGCTGACCAAAGCCCGGATTCAGGCAATGGCGGAGGGAATAACCGCCGTAGCCAAACTGCCTGATCCCGTGGGACGTATTCTGAAAGAGACTGTGCGGTCTGACGGCCTGATCATACAGAAACGGACAGTCCCTATGGGTGTTATCGCCATTATTTACGAAAGCCGCCCCAACGTCACCAGTGATGCCGCCGCTCTCTGCATCAAGAGCGGCAACGGTTGTATACTGCGGGGAGGCAAGGAGGCTTTTTTGTCCGCCAATGCTATTACGGAGGCCATGAGAGATGGTCTGAAAACCGTTGGACTGAATCCGGATCTGGTACAGCTTGTACAGGATACCACCCGGCAAAGCTCCATGGAATTGATGACCGCCAACGGTTATGTGGATCTCCTGATCCCCCGCGGCGGCGCGGGACTGATCAGAGCCTGTGTGGAAAACGCCACCGTCAACTGCATCGAAACCGGTACCGGCATCTGCCATGTTTATGTGGATAAAGCTGCTGACCTGGATATGGCCTTAAATATCATCAACAACGCCAAGACCAGCCGTCCCAGCGTGTGCAACGCAGAGGAGGTCTGCGTGGTTCATTCCGCTGTGGCTGAGCAGTTTTTACCCTTGCTGAAGGCTCGTCTTGTGGACGAACGTACAACTGCAGGACTGACCCCTGTAGAGCTTCGGCTGGATGAACGGGCAGCGCAGATCATTCCGGGAGTTCATGCCGGAGCACAGGATTTCGATACCGAATTTCTGGATTATATTCTGGCAGTGAAGGTCGTAGATTCCGTGGAAGAAGCCATCGCTCATATTTCAGCGCATACCACTCATCATTCAGAGGCAATTATCACCAATAATACCGCCACAGCTGATTTCTTTACTCAATGCATTGACGCTGCGGCCGTATATGTGAATGCCTCTACCCGGTTCACAGATGGAGGAGAATTCGGTCTGGGCTGCGAAATGGGCATCTCCACCCAGAAGCTTCACGCCAGAGGACCTATGGGGCTGGAGGAGCTGACCACCTACAAGTATATTATTCAGGGAAATGGGCATGTGCGTTAATTAAAATAAGGAGCATTTTATGTACACTACAGGTTTCATTGGCTGCGGCAACATGGGTTCCGCCATTGCCGCTGCCGTCTCAAAGGTTGTTGATCCTTCTCAAATCCTGCTCGCTAATAAAACTGCGGCCAAAGCGGAAGCGCTTGCCTCTTCCCTTGGCTGCCGGACAGGCAGCAACGAAGCCATTGCTGAAAGCTGCTCTTATATTTTCCTCGGAGTAAAGCCCCATATGATGAAGGACATGCTCACGCCATTGCAGTCCATACTACAAAAGCGTACGAATCCTTTTATCCTGGTGACCATGGCTGCCGGTCTCTCCATCTCGGATATTCAGGCTTGTTCCGGCGACACTTATCCTGTAATCCGCATCATGCCTAATACTCCCGTTTCCATTGGGAAAGGCATGATTCAGGCCTGTGCTTCCCCGGAAGTGGATGACAGTTCCCTGAAGGAATTCCAGAATCTCATGGCAGCCTGCGGACGACTGGATTTTCTGCCGGAAAACCTGATTGACGCGGCCAGCGCCCTGTCCGGCTGCGGACCCGCGTACGTATATCTTTTTATTGAGGCTCTCGCCGATGGCGCCGTGGAATGCGGACTACCCCGCCAAAAAGCCCTTGATTATGCCTGCCAGACACTGATTGGCGCGGCATCTCTTGCACTGGAGAGCGGGAAGCATCCGGGCGAGCTTAAGGACGCAGTGTGCTCTCCCGGCGGCACCACCATTGCCGGTGTACATGCACTGGAAAGGAATGGATTCCGCAATGCCGCCATGGATGCTGTGAAGTCTGCTTATGATAAAACAAAGCAACTAAATAAATAAAACAATATCCCGGTCTGAGAAATTATCATAAACGAAGGAGAACTTTAAATGAATAAAATTGGAATCATCGGTGCCATGGAACTGGAGGTTGCCGCTTTAAAGGAACAGATGATCTGCGAAAACAGGCTGACTTGTGCCGGTATGGAATTCTGGGAGGGAAAATTAAATGACGTCAGTGTCGTTATTGTCCAAAGCGGCATCGGCAAGGTCCTGGCCGGAATCTGTGTACAGATACTGGCGGATAAGTTTCATGTCACCCATGTGATCAACACCGGTGTAGCCGGTTCCCTGAACACCTCGCTGGATATCGGGGACATCGTCGTATCTCAGGACGCCGTTTATCATGACTTCGATGTGACAAAACTGGGATATGCGCCCGGCCAGGTTCCCGGCCGCGATGCAGTCAGCTTTACTGCCGATCCATCTCTTATCCTGGCCGCTGTAGAAAGCTGCAAGCGGGTCAACCCGGATATTCACTGTGTTGTTGGGCGCGTTGCCAGCGGCGACCAGTTTATCTCCGATCAGAAAACCAAAGAACGCATTATCAGTATGTTTGATGGCTTCTGCGCTGAGATGGAGGGTTGTGCCATCGCTCAGGCGGCCACTGCCAACGATATTCCCTTTGTCATTATCCGTGCCATCTCTGACAAAGCAGATGACAGCGCCCAGATGGACTATCCCACCTTTGAAAGAGCCGCCGCGCACCACAGCGCCCTGCTGGTAGCGGATATGGTCAGAAAATTTTTATAATTTCCGTATATTTATTTCTTCTTTTTAAACACCAGCATCTTGCTGAAAATATAATTGGCAATGGTCACGAACACCGCCGTGATAAAGGTGCCAACGTATAAATTCAGACCAACAACCGTAAAGATCTGCATCATTACAATATCCATCACCATGGTGGACAGGCGGGAGGCTACGAAACCGGAGGCCTCCTTAAATATCTGCGGATTTTTGCTTTTGAACACAAACTTCCGGTTCATGGGATAGGCAAAAACCACGCCTGCGGTCCAGTTCACTAAACTTAAGATAAAGTTTTGCAGGCTTGTGGGATAAGCGGTTCCTCCAAAGACAATCAGATTAAATAAAAATTTGGTTCCCCAGGATACAATGGTGGTCATGACGCCTACAATCAGGTAGACAATAATTTCTTCGTGCTGTTTATAGAGCTCTTTACATTTTTGTATCATTGAAATAATTCCTCATATTTGATTCGCATTTAACGCGACTTCCCAAGCTGATACTGGTTCTTGCCGCAATTACACCGGATATTACGCAGATATACTACCCTGTCACCCTGCGGATCCCTGTAATTCAGCTGCCTGTCTCACAAGTTTACCACGTTCCTCATCTGTCCGTTCTGATATGCCTGAATATTGGCGCGCACCTCATTCACGCAGCGGATACGGGCCTCCACGCTGGCCCAGGCCAGGTGCGGTGTAATGAAAAGCTTCTGAGAATCCCTGATGGTTCCCAGAGGATTGTCGGCGGTAATAGGCTCTTTTTCCAGCACGTCCAGTCCTGCCGCAGCAATGGCACCCTCTGTCAGCGCCTGATACAGGTCTTTATTATTAACCACCGGACCGCGGGCCACGTTAATCAGCACCGCTGTCTTTTTCATTTTGCGAAGTGCTTCCAGATTGATCAGATCTCTGGTAAGCGGACTCAACGGACAGTGCAGGGACAAAAAGTCGCTTTCCCTCAGAAGGGTATCAAAATCCACCCTCTCATATTCTGTGACTGTGCTCTTGCCGGTGACAGAATAAAAGATGACCCTGCAGCCAAAGGCCTGGGCGATCTGCGCCACCCTGCGGCCGATGTTGCCCATGCCCACAATCCCCCAGGTCTTGCCGTCCAGCTCTCCGAAGGGAATATCAAAATTGGAAAACCGCTGCTGAGCGCCGTAGGCTCCACTTTTGACATAGTTGTCATAATAGGGCAGCTTTTCATACAGATACAATGCCAGCGCAAAGGTATGCTGAGCCACAGCCGCCGTGGAGTAATTGACCACGTTGGCTACCCGTATGCCGCGCTGTCTGCAATATTCAATATCCACGTTGTCATAGCCGGTAGCCAGCTCACAGATCAGCTTTACATTCGGTGCATCCTTCAGGGTGGCCTCGTTCAGGGGAGACTTATTGGCCACGATTACCTCCGCGTCCGGGATTCTCTCCCGCACCTCCTCAGGTGTCACGGTATTCCAGTAATAGACAGTTTCTCCCAGATCATCAAAGCTGACGTCAATGTCAGTTCCAGCACTGTTGCGCTCCAATACCACAATTTTCATCGGTTTCCCTTCTTTCATCCATCCTGTTTATTTTTCAATTTTCATTTTGCCGGACAGTCCCCTTTCTGCTAATCAGCTCAGGGGTTCGTCCGAAACATGTTTTACCA
The DNA here is from genome assembly GCA_021199405.1 of Lachnospiraceae bacterium. Taxonomy (GTDB): domain Bacteria; phylum Bacillota; class Clostridia; order Lachnospirales; family Lachnospiraceae; genus RGIG6307. The sequence continues at coordinate 7,639 of JAJQID010000224.1, read as the reverse complement.
CTATATATTCAATGTAGTCCTGGCCGCCGGTATAAAAATTCGGTCTTTACTATTTCAGAATACCAGCCGTATACCAGCACCCATTCTATGCCTCCAGCTTCACCACAGCCACTCCGTATCCCGGCAGCATCAGCGTTCCTTCCATATCTTTATCTGTCAGCAGATCCCTGCCATACACCCCGGCCATGGTCACTTTCTCTGTGCTGTGATTCAGGTAAAAGGCATAGCTTCCCTCCTCACCGGTGCGCAGATGGTACTCTACCCCTTCCGGCAGCTCACGACATGGAATCCCGGCCTCTCCCGCCATCTGTAAAAACAGCGGCTTCATCTGCTCAGCGCTGGTCCTGGCCGCGATATAATAAGCCTTTCCCTTTCCATATTGATGGCATGTCAGCGCCGGTTGATCCTGATAATAATCGCTCTCATAAACTGCCAGCACCTCAGCCCCCTTTAAATTCAGCACCTCAGCGTAATCTCTGACCTCCCAGATTGTGCCATCCTCAAACACCATCCCATTTCTGTCAGAAGGATAGAGGGTATCAATTTCCTCGCTCTCCACCCCAAACAGCTCCTGTAATCCATCCCCGGGGAAACCGCCCAGATAACAGAGCTGATTGTCATCCACGTAACCGGTAAAATAGGTTGCCAGAAGCTGGCCGCCACGGGCCGTAAAATCCTTCAGATTCTGCGCTGTTTTCGGCTCCAGCAGGTAAAGCATGGGGGCCACCGCCACATCATAGCGGGACAGATCACTGTCGGAGGCCACGATATCCATCTCTATCCCCAACTCCTCAAAAGCCGTCCAGATATCAATACAGGTCTTATCATATTTTTTAGTGGGCCTGCCCAGCGCCATCACATCATCGATGGCCCAGCGGTTATCCCAGTCCACAAGCAGGGCCGCGCGGGCTTTCACCAGACTTCCCGCCACCGGGCTGATTTTCTCCAGAAGCCGACCCACCTCTGCCACCTCTTTAAATATTCTCGTTTCATCGGTGCCTTTATGCCCTACCACAGCGCCATGGAACTGCTCGTATGAGCCCCGGCTCTGCCGCCACTGAAAATACTGCACCGTATCCGAGCCGTTGGCCACTGCCTGCAGGCAGGCCAGCTTATGGACGCCGGGACGCTTCATTTTATTGTATTCATGCCAGTTGGGCAGCCCGGGAGCACTCTCCATCAGCATAAAAGGGCGGTCCGGCTTCATGGACCGCATCAAAGCATGGTTGAAGGCGTTATGATACATGGTATCCTGAAAGCTTTCCCGGTCATTGTGAAACATGGGATAGCTGTCCCAGGAAACGGCGTCCAGCCCGGTCGCCATCTTTCGATAATCCAGCAGGTAATAGAAATCCATAAAATTGGTGGTCACCGGAATGTCCGGCGTCACCTCCTTCAGCGTGCGCACCTCATCCATCATGAAATCGTTCATATTCCAGGTAGTAAAACGCTTCCACTCCAGATTTAAGCCCATCATGCTGGTCTCCCCGTTGGCAAAGGGCGGATCAATCTGGTCAAAGCTATTGTAGGTATGGCTCCAGAAGGTGGCCCACCAGGCATGATTCAGCTTATCAATATCATGATCAAATTTGTCAGAAAGGTACTGGCGGAATCTGGCTGCGCACAGCGGACAGAAGCACATTCCCCCCAGCTCGTTGGAAATATGATACATAATCAGACCCGGATGCTGTCCAAAATTCTCCGCCAGCTTTCTGTCAATGATTCTGACCCTCTCTCTGAACTTCGGGGAACTCATACAATGATTATGCCGCACCCCGTGAAGCCTTCTCAGCCCTTTATGATCCACCCGCAGAGCCTCCGGATATTCCTCATCAATCCAGGCAGGCTTGGCGCCGCTGGGAGTGGCCAGAATCGTGTAGATTCCGTTTTCATAGAGATGATCCATAATCTCCTTCATCCACTCAAAATGAAACTCATCCTTTCTTGGCTCCAGTGTGCTCCACGCAAATACTCCCAGAGTCACACAATTGACCCCGGCCTCCTTCATCAGACGAATGTCCTCTTTTAAAATATCCGGCCGGTCCAGCCACTGATCCGGGTTATAGTCACCGCCGTGTACAAATTTTCCTACCTTGGGAAATAAAATTGTCTTTTCCATATATTTGTTCCTTTGCCAGTATGATAATTTCTGCCTTCAAATGCTTTCCTGACCGCTTCCCTCTGTCTCCGGGTATGCTGTCAAAGCATATTTGCCGCACATTGTCTAATGTAATTTATGCTTCTTTTTTTGTCAATGAAATATTGTACCGAACAGGCCAAAAATCCGGATTTCGAAAAAACAGGTAAGGTATTCCAAAGCAAAACACCTTACCTGTTTCATATATTTAAAAGATTACAATTTACAGTCAGCTGTGCATACCTTCACACTAAGCTCGAAAAAACCTCGCTCGCTTCGTTCGCTCGCTAAGTGTTCACAGTCGCTTCAAAAGCTCTTCCCTCTGTGCCTCATATCCCGGCTTGCCCAGCAATGCGAACATGTTCTTCTTATAAGATTCCACACCCGGCTGGTTGAAGGGGTTGACTCCCAGCATATATCCGCTGACACCGCAGGCAAACTCAAAGAAGTAGAACAGCTCGCCCAGGCAGAAAGCGCTGACCTCAGGAACCTTGATCACAAAGTTGGGAACCTGTCCGTCAGTGTGTGCCAGAATGGTACCATTCATGGCGGACTTATTCACAAAGTCCACAGTCTTGCCGGCCAGATAATTCAGGCCGTCCAGATCCACCTCTTCCTCTTCCAGGGTGATCTCCTCACGGCTCTTCTCAATCTCAATGACCGTCTCAAACATAATCCTGCTGCCATCCTGGATGAACTGGCCCATGGAGTGCAGGTCTGTGGTCAGGTCTACGCTGGCCGGGAAAATACCTCTCTGGTCCTTACCCTCAGACTCGCCGAAGAGCTGCTTCCACCACTCGGATACATAGTGGACGCTGGGCTCATAGTTGGCCAGGATTTCCACCTTCTTGCCCTTTCTGTAAAGTACATTGCGCAGAGCCGCGTACTGCACCGCGTCGTTCTCCTCAAAGGGAGCCTCAATAGCGCGGGTTCTGGCGCTGGCGGCGCCCGCCATCAGCTCATCGATATCCACACCGCTGACCGCGATGGGAAGTAAACCTACCGCTGTCAGAACGGAAAAACGGCCTCCCACGTCATCCGGAACTACGAAGCTCTCATATCCCTCGGCGTTGGCCAGATTTTTCAGTGACCCGCGGGCCTTGTCGGTGGTGGCGTAGATTCTCTTATTGGCTTCCTCTCTGCCATATTTCTCAATCAGCTTCTTTTTAAATACCCGGAAAGCGATAGCCGGCTCTGTAGTAGTACCGGACTTGGAAATCATATTAATGGAAAAATCTCTGTCCCCGATTACCTGATTCAGATGCGCAATATAGGTGGAGCTGATGGAGTTGCCCACAAAATAAATCTCCGGTGCCTTGCGAACGGACTTGTCCACGCAGTTGGCAAAGCTGTGGCCTAAAAATTCCACCGCAGCTCTCGCGCCCAGATAGGAGCCGCCGATACCGATCACCAGCAGCACCTCAGAATCAGACTGAATCTTCTCAGCCGCCTTCTTGATTCTGGCAAACTCTTCCTTGTCATAATCCACCGGAAGATCAATCCAGCCCAGAAAGTCATTGCCCGCGCCCTCTTTGGACAAAAGCAGCTTCTTTGCCGCCTCCGCCTGACCCTTGATATTCTCTACCTCGTGGTCAGCGATAAAGGGAGCGGCCTTGCCGTAGTCAAACGTAACCTTACTTCCCATAACACATTCCTCTCTGTCATTTTATTTCAGGTAATACAGGGAATTTTCCCAGCAGCCTGATGAAGAACCTGCCGCCGCGTCAGCTGCACTTATAAAAACTTCCGGAAGCTTCCCGGAAGATGCTCCTTTTCCCCGTACAGTCGCGCATCAGCACTGTTATCAGTGTAACAAAAACAGCGAATAAAAGCAATAAAGAGATGAAGGATTTTCGTCTGTTCAAAAGCTCTTTCATCTTTTTTGTGAACTACAGCTTCTTCATCATCCAGTATGCATCCGCATATTTTCCATCCCGATATTTCATATTATCCGGAAAGGTTCCATATTTATGAAAGCCCAGCCTTTCATAGAGGTGTATGGCAGCTTCATTTTCGGCAATCACCTCCAGCTCCGCCTGTTCATATCCCATGGCTGTCGCCTGAGCCAAAGCCTCTTCCATCATCTGTCTGCCAATTCCCAGTCCGCAATACTTTCGATACAAAGCAATGGCCAGATCACAGCGATGGGCGTATCTTTGATAATTGCCAACCGGCGCAATGGAGCAATTTCCAATATGCTCGCCGTCTATCGTTGCAATCAGCATAAGCGCTTTTGGACTATCCAGATTCTTCTGAAGAAAGTTTCTCTCATTTTCAACCGTCATCTGAATTTCCTCCGGCTCCCTGATGAGATAAGGAGTTTCTGAAGCCGTTATCTTCAAATAGCGGACCAGCGCTTCCGCATCCGCTGGTTCCGCGCTTCTGAGAATAACCTCCCTTCCGCTCAGATCCTTTATCCTCTTCTGATTCATTTTCATAACTTTCTCCGATTTCCAATCCTGTTATTTTCGCTCCACCCGCAGGGCGTGAATCCTCTCGTCATACTGGCAGGAGGTATGCGCAATCCAGGGCAGCAGAGCGTTCACCTCCATCACAAGCTGATCATTTGACACATAGGGGGCTCCGTCCATCAGGTTTTCCTTCCCATTAATCATTAAAAAGGTCTGTCCTGTCCGGGCGGTCAGATGATTTTCTCCGGAAAACACCTCCAGTTTTCCGACATCTGCGTCATATATATATTGAAACTCCCCCTTCCATGGAGACTGCATTCTCTCCAGCAATACCAGAATATTGCCCCAGACACTGCCGTTTTTATTGACAGAAGGAACCCCTCTGCTGTCCGGTTCCTGGCCGTTGATCAGAATTTTGCAGTAATCCTGATCCGCAGGCTCATATTTTATGACATCTGTGTCAGGATTGGGCAGGAAGGCATCTGTTATGACCGGAGCAGTCTCTGAATAAGTTTCATACATTCCATGCTCCCGGGGCAGGACAAGAGGGCTTACTCTGGCCGGTACACTGGAGAACTCCACCATCACAGGCTCCAGTCCCTTCATAGCCGCTTTCACACGAATGGAACCGGCTTTTGTCCCTGAACGCAGGAACACCCGATTGCAGCCACATTCCGCATATACGTAATTCTGATGAATCACGCTGTCATTTTTTCCAAATCCGTTGAAGCGGCCGCTGTTATAGCCTCCAAGGAAAACGGCCGCTCCCTCCGTCTCAAAATCAATCCTGTCATCACACAGCGGGCAGCGCCGTCCATTGCTGTCCACCACCTCCACATCCAGATAGGCAATGTCCGCCCCGTCGGCCAGCAGGCCATCCGGTGCAGTATGGACACTCAGACGCAGCAGGGCAGGATCTCCGACTGTATATACTGTGTCCTGCGCTGCAGGCTTCCATATTGCCCGCTCCATATTCCGGGCCATTGCTTCTCCCGGTGCACTCTCCAGCGACAAGCCCAATGATTCACTTTCACCACTTCTGCAGAACCCGATAGCCGTTATCTCCCCTGACTGTGTCACATCCACCCCTTCGAACGGAAAAATAAATCCGTTGATGGGCTTCTCACAGACTCCGGCCATCTTCCCATTTACCCAAAGCTCCACCTTCAGAATATCATAGCTGGCCGCCACATACACAGTCTTATGCTTCGGATCTCTGTAGGCGAACTCCCCGGTTTCCTCCCAGTAATCTCCGTTAAACTGTTTTAAGGGATAGCGATATCTGTCCTCTCCCTCCTGAGGATAATTCCAGTGCCCGATGATCTTCACCATGGGCGTTTGGGACTGCATCGCCTGATACACGGCAAAATTCTGCTTGGGGATGCGGGCAGCGTCCACCCGGCCGCTCATCCTGGCGTTCTCCGAATAAGCCTGCCGTCCATGCTGGGCAGAATCTGTCCAGCAAAGCGCCGCCGCGGCGCTGTACAGATCCTTCCCGGAGGCGCCGCCGATCCTGTCATGGAAAAATTCCGCATAGCCCCGGGCTTCCGCCAGAATCAAATCCTCCATCGTCAGGTCATAAAAATTCTTCCCCGGCTGCTTTTTGCCGCCTTTTCCCAGATAAAGTCCCCTGAAATCATAATCCGGCGGCGTAAAATCGTCCCAGATTCGCCGGGCCGCTTCCTCCCTGCTGTACTCTGTCTCCGTCACCGGGCCATGCTCCGCCCAGGCTCTGGCAGCGTGGCGGTTCAACATGGTGCCCACATACTCGGACTCCGCCACATCCTCCTGTGTATTCAGCGTCCGACAGCCCATAAAACGGCCTCCGCCGGGATCCAGCTTTCGTTTCAGAAGCGTCATTTCCCGCATGTGAGAAGCGTTGATTCTGTTATTTCCGGCTTCCCAGAACAGAATGGAGGGATGATTTCTGAAGGCGATAATCACATCCCGCATCAGCTCCACCCTCTGATCCCATCTGCGGCCGGAGTTCTCCGCCTCCTTATCACCGGCGGGCTGGGTCACAACCACGCCGTGACGGTCTGCGCTGCGGATATCCGCCGGGGAGGCCGCCACATGCATCCAGCGGATATGATTGGAATTGCTCTCCTTCACCCACATCATATCCTGATCCTTCAGCCACTGAGGCGCAATCCCGATGGCCGGCCACTCATTGGCCGCCCGCTGGGCATAGCCGGTCAGCCACACCCGATGTCCGTTGATCAGCACGCCCCTGTCCTTATCGTACTCCACTTCCCGGAAACCGGTCTCCACCGTCTCCCGGTCAAGGATCTCTCCTCCGCACTCCAATTCCACGATCACCCGATACAGATAGGGATCCTCAATATTCCAGAAGCGAAGCTCCAACGCCTCTGACTGCGCTGACAGGGTTGTCACTTTTACAGAATCCATCACTGTCGGAGCAACCTCATCCTCCTCCCGGGGGATATAATGCTTTTTCCCTGTCACAGACTTGTCCGTCAGATATTCCTCTTTATACGCATCCTCCGGCGTTATAGACAACCGCGATTTCACCTCTCCCACCGCGGGAACCTCTGTCTCCTCCGAATAAAAAGAAGCAATGTCAGCTCCGTCCAGGGTCTCCATCGTCACCTTCAGCCGCGCCTTCACATCCTGAGATGTTTCATTCCTCACCTCAGCATCCACACAGACTCCGACTGTATTTTTCTCCACATTATAGTCGCTTCCATAGACATACACGCCGCCGGTCTGCAGATTGCTGTACAGCGGAAGCGTCAGATAAACCTTCGGCTTCACATACAGCTCCACCGGCCGTGTAATGCCGCCCACAGAGGGATTAAAGTCATTGCAGTTCCAGAAATATCCCACTCCCTCCTGTTCCGGCGGCACCAAAGCTTCCTGGGACGCCAGATAAGAGCCCGGCTCCACATCCGGTTTGTTGGGGGTCTCCGCAATGCAAAAGGCAATGTCCCTGGTACAGGTATTGTCCGAGGCCACCGCGATCAGATTTTCCTTCTCAAAATCCACATACTCTGTAATATCAAAGCCAAAGGGCGCCACACCGTTCTCGCAGTACCCCGCCATCCTGCCGTTGACATACAGGTAACAGGTC
>JAJQID010000010.1 GCA_021199405.1 Lachnospiraceae bacterium | reverse complement strand
TCCTTGTATCCACCCTGTCCGACATTGCTCCAAAAAACGGCAGCAGCACTAACGCCAGCACATTGTCCATGGCCATAACGGTACCGGTAAGGGTATCTCCTATTCCGAAGCTGTTGGTCAGAATCAGCGGGATAATATTATCGTACATCTGCCAGAAGGCGCTGATGGACATAAATGCCAGACCAATAAAAAAGGTTCTCCGGTAATTTAACTTTTCAACCATATACTCATCCTCGTTTCACACCTGATATTTTAAATTTATCCTCTGTCCCGTGTTCTGTCAATCCATTTTTCTGCAATATTACCTTATATTTACACCATTTCACCCTCCGAAAAAAAGAAAGCCCGTTTCCGGACCTTCTTCATGTGATGATGTGATGAAAGCTCACATCCTTTTGGGATGTATTTTAGAGATACTCCATTTCTGTTGATATGAGTGCCATCCCGACATTTATATGACTTGTCAGATATCAAAAGAAAGCCCGATGTACATACCGTTTACATTTCGGGCAGTACAATAGACTGCCCCGTTCTTCAACACTGGTTCCGCACTGCGAACAATGTCCATCTGTAGAAAAAGTATATATATTATCTCCTCCCGCAACACCGTCAAGCACATCGTCCGTTATCTCCCTGCCGTCATCCATGGACGTCAGTTCTGCCTCCTGTTTTTCTTTACCCATAGTCCAAATCTCCTTTCTGACATATCGCGCCGTTTGACCCGGCTTGCCGGGCATTTCGGCTTTACTGTTCTGCATCTGTAAAAATTATAGCAAATCTCTACAAATTCCTGCATGTCCTTTCATTTTGTCCGATCCTTTTCCTTCATTTATGTGTCGGGGCACAAAATTTTTGAATTGCTCGCTCAGGCAGTGGGGTTTGATGCATACAGGCAACATTTCGGACAATACCACTTGCTATCCGTCCTATCCGTCCGCTGACGTATAAGTCTGGTATGGCAAACTGAACAGCATCCATTTACATAACTTACTTTTGCTTCTTGTTTTCTGCCTCCTGTAACGATGACAAGCTCGCTATCCTCTATCTCCATGCCATCACCAAAAGTCGTCAGTTCTGTCTTCTGTTTTGCTTCATCCATAGTTCCATTCTCCTTCTTTCTGACGCATTGCGTCGTCTGGCAGATTTCACCGAACAATTTCGTTATAACCCGTTTACCGTATCAAATACCGCTGCATCAAAGATTTTTCCTGATTCGCAGAATATTGCTTCCCTCCTTATATTCATAGGAAATCTCGTCCATACTCTTTTTCACGATATAAATGCCCAGACCTCCGGTCTTTCGCTCCTCAGCCGAAAGAGTAACATCGGGATTTGCCGCGGAGAGCGGATCAAAGGGGACTCCCTGATCAATGAAGGTGATAACCACCTCCATTCTTTCGGTCACCTCCACCCGCACAGTTGCCGAGCCGCTTCCGGGATGATAGGCATAATGAACGATATTGCCAAAAAGCTCATCTATGGCAATGTCAATCTGCGTCAGCGCTTTCATCGGACAATCGTACCGCTCCAGCTGTTCATTCACAAAATCCGTCACAACACTGATATTCTCCACGACTGCGTCTACAGAGATTTCTTTCCCTGTCCGGCCGCTTCCTGTTTTTTCATCCATTGCTATCCCCTCCCTTCGCGATCATGCGAACCGTTCAGTCCAAGCGCTGCCTTGCCACCAGCTCCGCAAATTTTCCATTTTTTTCAATCAGACTGTCGTATGTACCGTCCTCCACGATCCTGCCGTGCTCCAGATAAATGATGCGGTCGCACTGGCGGATTGTGGAGAGCCTGTGTGCGATCACAATTCTCGTACATTTCAGGCTGTCCAGAGACTGTGACACCGTCTTTTGGGTCAGGTTATCCAGTGCGGACGTGGCCTCATCAAACATCAGGATTTTGGGCTTGGGCGCAATGGCACGGGCAATCATCAGACGCTGCCTCTGCCCGCCGGAGATTCCGCCCGATCCTTCTGAAATGACCGTGTGCATCCCCATCGGCATCCTGCGGATATCATCCGCGATTCCTGCCATCTCCGCCGCCTCCCAGGCAGCATCCATAGACAGCTGCGGCGCGGAAATGGTGATATTCGAGAAGATGTCCCCCTGAAACAGCTTCCCGTTCTGCATCACTACACCGATCTGCCTTCGCAGGGATTTCAGATCGATAGAGGAAAGATCCTTTCCATCATAATAAACTGCGCCCTTCTCCGGAGTCTCAAATCCAAGCAGAATACGCATCAGTGTGGATTTGCCGCAGCCTGTGGAGCCCACAATCGCGATGTACTGCCCCGGCCTGATTTTCAGCGACAAATTATCCACAACATAGGGCATACTGTCATTGTAGCGAAAGCTGACGTTATTGAGTTCAATTCCTCCTGAAAGACGGGTCACTACCTGCTTGCCTTCCGAAATTTCAGGTACCGTTTCCAAAATCGGCTTTGCCACTTCCATAATTGACTTCACCTTTGCTGACGCAAGAGTAATGTCCGAAAGTGATGTAAGTGCGGTGGTCACCATGGCATATGCCGTAGTGAACGCATAGTAATCCGCCACGGGCACCTGGTTTGCCGCCGCGAAGTAATACATGACGATGGTTCCGATTAAAGAAATCGCTGTGGAAAACGCTGTGTTATATTTGACAAACGCAGGTGGGTTATAGGTAATCGCCGCCTCCTTTGCGTAGACATCCGCCCACTTTGCGAAGGCACGTTTTTCCGCACCGGCCAGCTTAATCTTCTGAACACCCGAAATCAGCGCATAGCTCATGCCGGCCTCCTTCGCGCCGATTTCCTTTTGCTGCCTTACAATTTTCATCTGTGCCAGGGTGCTGACGATGGAAAAGAGCACTGTGATGACAATGATGCACATTGCCGGAACAACCAGCGCCGGAGCATATGCAAAAATCTGCGTAATATAAATCAGCGAAAACACCGATGTCAGACCTGTTGAGAGAATGGTATTCACCAAAAGGTCACAAAGGTCATTCATCTGATCACAGCGGTTGGACAGATCGCCGGAGCTGTAGTTTTTGAAAAAATCCGCCGGAAGTGACATGACCCTCGCCATAGTCGCCGCCTGAACGGAAACATTCAGTTTCGTGTCGATGTGCGCCGTCATAATCCATTGCACGGAATTCAAAAGAAACGATGAAGCGCTCACACATACCATGAAAATCACAATCGCCGGGAG
>JAJQID010000246.1 GCA_021199405.1 Lachnospiraceae bacterium | reverse complement strand
TGATCCTGAACGGACCTGAGCAGATGGCCCGTGCGGGCCTTGAGTGCGAAGAGATTCTTTCCTTTTATTTTCCGGATACGAGATTGGTAAAATATGAAAAAAGTAATCAGTGAAATTTATAGTTTTGTCCATGGAGCCAGCGAGCATGACCTGGCCAGCAATGCGGCGGCTACGGCTTTTTTTACACTGCTGTCCTTTGTGCCGATTCTGACGGTGGTCAGCAGTATTCTGCCGTATACGGCGGTGACAGAGGATATGGTGGTGGAAATCATCAGCAGTATCTTTCCACAGGTGACGGAGAGCTTTTTTGCTTCATTGATCGAATATATTTATGATACCAATGCGGGGGTGATTTCCTTTTCTGTGGTCATTGCCATATGGTCGGCGGGAAAGGGAATGCTTTCCCTGATCCGGGGAATGAACGAAATCTATCATGACAGGGAGGAGAGAGGATATCTGAGGCTTCGGCTGCTTTCCAGCCTTTATATGATGATCCTGCTGGTTTCCATACTTCTTGTGCTGGTGGTGGGCGTCTTCGGACAGAGCATTATTCATTTTCTGTTTGCAGATTTCCCGCTGGTTCTGGAGGCTTTTGAGCACTTCCTGAGCTATCGATTTATTCTGTCGATTATTCTTCTTGGAATGGTATTTACATTGATGTATACCTTTTTGCCGAACAGAAAAATGCAGTTAAAAAAGCAGCTTCTGCCGGGCTTTCTGGTGGCGGCCTGCTGCACGGTATTTTCCTACGGCTTTTCCATTTATGTGGATTATTTTAATGATTTTTCCTATTACGGGGGCCTGAGTATCATCATTATCATTATGTTCTGGCTTTATTTTACCATGTACATAGTTTTGTACGGGGCGTATCTGAGCCGGGTACTGAACGGGGAAAGCTGAAATGCGGTTAAATTGGATTGACATAGCGAAAATAAAAAGCTATCATAGGTAGCTGAGGTTATATTTTCAGAATGGAAAGGTGTCTAACCCATAAATACATTACGGAAGGAGAAAAGCATGGAACAAAAGAATATCTGGAATAAATACGATGAGGAGACGATGGACAAAGTCAATGTACTTTCGGATGAGTACCGCTGTTTTCTGGACAACGGAAAGACTGAGAGGGAGTGCATCGATGAAACGGTGGAGATGATTGAGGCCGCGGGCTATATTTCCCTGCAGAAGGCCATTGAGGAGGGAAAAAAGCTCTCTGTGGGAGACAAGGTCTATTATGTGCATATGAATAAATCCATCGCCATGTTTCAGATCGGCACAAAGCCTCTGACGGAGGGCATGAATATTCTGGGAGCACATATCGATTCTCCCAGAGTGGATGTGAAGCAGAACCCTCTCTATGAGGATCGGGAATTCGCCTATCTGGACACTCATTATTACGGCGGCATCAAAAAGTACCAGTGGGTTGCGATGCCCCTGGCCATCCACGGCGTGGTGGTGAAAAAGGACATGACCACCGTGATTGTAAATATCGGCGAGGATGAGGACGATCCGGTATTCTTTATTTCTGATATTCTGATCCATCTGGCTCAGGAGCAGATGAAAAAGACAGCCGGTCAGGTGATCAATGGAGAGGCCATGGATCTGACGATTGGCAGCCGCCCGGCGGACAGCCAGTCCGAAAAGGAGGCTTCAGAGGATTCTGAAGGGGAGAAGGCTGCGCCTGAGAAGGATGCGGTCAAGAAGAGAATTCTTGAGATTTTAAAGCAGCAGTACGACATCGAGGAGGAGGATTTCCTCTCTGCAGAGCTGGAGATTGTGCCTGCGGGCAAGGCCAGAGAGGCGGGGCTTGACAGAAGCATGATTCTGGCTTATGGACAGGATGACAGAGTCTGTGCTTTTACTTCCATGAAGGCTATGCTGGATCTGGGCGTCACGGAAAAGACCGTGTGCTGTCTGCTGGTGGATAAGGAGGAGATCGGAAGCGTTGGAGCTACCGGTATGACCAGCCTGTTCTTTGAGAACGCGGTGGCGGAGCTTCTGGAGCTTTGCGGAGGATATTCCGACCTGGCTCTGCGTCGCTGCCTGCAGAGAAGCTGCATGCTTTCCAGTGATGTTTCCGCGGCCTTTGATCCGCTGTACGCCGGCTGCTTTGAGACCAAGAACGCTGCATTTTTCGGACATGGTATTGTGTTGAATAAATTCACCGGCAGGGGCGGGAAGAGTGGCTCCAACGATGCCAATGCGGAGTATGTGGCGCATCTTCGCCATATTTTTGAGAAGGAGGATGTTTCCTTCCAGACTGCAGAGTTGGGCAAGGTGGACGTGGGCGGCGGCGGTACGATTGCCTACATTCTGGCGGGATACGGCATGAATGTGATCGACAGCGGCGTACCTGTCTTAAGTATGCATGCGCCCTGGGAGGCTACCTCCAAAATTGATATTTACGAGGCGTACAGAGGATATATAGCTTTTGCCTCTGATGCGGACCTGTATTAACGGCTGTAAATAGTAACTATTCACGTTGCCTGTCTTTATTTTTCTCTTGCAAAGAGTTGAAGGATAGACTATACTAAGCATAAGTCGCAACGACCCACCAAATACAGGAGGTGCTGCTTATGCTTCAGGCAACAAGCTGTGGCGGTGTGGTTATTTTCAGAGGAAAAATCCTTCTGTTGTACAAGAATTATCACAACAAATACGAAGGATGGGTATTGCCAAAGGGAACTGTGGAAGAAGGCGAAACGTTCGAACAGACCGCCTTAAGAGAGGTATTGGAGGAAACCGGTGCCAGGGGCAACATCAGAAAGTATGTGGGCAAGAGTGAATATACTTTTATGGTTCCGGAAGATACAGTATCAAAAGAGGTTCATTGGTTTTTAATGTCTGCGGAAAGCTATTATAGCAAACCACAACGCGAAGAATATTTTGTGGACTCCGGTTTCTACAAGTATCATGAGGCTTATCATCTGCTGCGTTTTCCAAATGAGAAGCAGATTGTGGAGAAGGCCTATCATGAATATGTGGAAATGCGCAAACGGGGTCTGTGGGACACCTGACGTGCGGTGCTGCCGGGAAGATGATCCACCGGCTTGAGACAGGGGTTCCCAGTTGAAAGGATGCTGTATATCCTTATGGATCTGAAACGGCAGGATTCTTTTCCTGCCGTTTCTTGCTATAAGAGCGTTCTCAACAGACAATCAGATGGGAAAGTCTGTACAAGGTATGCCATGAGGGTGTGTTTGTACAGAGGATTGCGTA
>JAJQID010000114.1 GCA_021199405.1 Lachnospiraceae bacterium | reverse complement strand
AATAAGCAGCACTGTCGGCCCCAGCACACTGAATACCGGAATATTACAGTTCAACGCCCCCCCCGCCAGATACCATTTGGCGATAAAGCCCCCCGTGGGCGGAATTCCCACCAGGCTTAAGGACGCCAGAGTATAGAAAAACATGGTCACCGGCATCTGCTTTCCGATGCCCTCCAGCTCGCCCACATATTTTTTGCCTGTCTTATAAATGATGGCGCCGGCGCACAAAAACAGGACGCTTTTCACCAGCGCATGGCAGACTACCTGCAGCAGAGCGCCGGTAAATGCATCTCCCGTATCCATGCAGAACAGACCAAACAGCACGTAGGACACCTGACTGACTGTGGAATAGGCCAGACGTCTTTTCAGTAATTTTTCCCTGAAAGCCAGCATGGAACCCATAAAAACGGTTATCAGCGACAGCGTCAGAAGCGCCGTCTGTACCCAGGTTCCGGCAAGCAGCCCGGGCTCGAATACAAAATACAGTACCCGTATGATTCCCAGCACGCCGCCCTTTGTGATGATTGCCGACATCACAGCACTGGCCGGTGCGGGCGCCACCGGATGGGCCGTAGGCAGCCAGGCGTGAAGAGGAAACATACCCGCCTTCACAGAAAAGCCCAGTATCGTCACAAACACCGCAGCCAGCATTCCGCCGGTCATGGCCGCACCTGACACTGTCCCACCGGTCACAAACGCCGTATCTACGCCATGGGTGCTGAAATAAAACAGACCGAACAGCACCAGAAAGGCCCCGCCAAGACTGTAAAACAGATATTTCAGCGCCGCCATGATGCTCTCATGCGTCATCTCGTGCAGCACCAGAGGGAATGACAGGAGCGTCATAAACTCAAAGAACACATAGTAGGTCAGCAGATTGCCTGCGTAATCCAGGCCGATCAGCACGCCAAAGGTCATGACAAAGAAGCCGAAATACCGATGCCAGTCCTTTTCGTGTTTCATGTATTCCCCGGAATACAGCGCCACCAGCGTCCAGATCAGCGCCATCAGGCAGGAGAACAGTTCTCCCACCGTGTCCAACTTCAGTACCAGTCTCAGCTGCTCTGTAAAGGAAAATAAAACATATTCTTCTCCATTTCCCGACCGCAGCGCGTTTCCCACCACAAAAATCAGGCAGAAAAGCAGCACGTCCACGCTGATACCGCACAGAGTCCTCAGATCTGTTTTTTTCCCAAGGCATAAAATCAGCGCTCCCGCCACCACCGGCACAATCACCGGTACCAGTAAACAAAACAAATTCATCTTCCCCTCCTCCTCTTACGCAAACATCGAGAGCCCTTCGCTGATCATATCCACAAAAGGCTGTGAGAAAATTCCCAGGGTAAAATTCAGCAGAATAAAGCCGATAATCGCCGCCGTATAGCATTTATTGGCGCCAAACACCGTGCGGGGCTCGTCCTTCACCCCCGACGGCACATAAATGCGGATCACCGTCTTCAGATAATATATGGCGTTCAGGATAGTGCTCACCGCCAGCACAATCATTGTGGGCAGAAGCTTCCCTGCATGATTGGAAACACCGGCCTGGGCAAACAGAAGCTTGCTGATGAAACCGGCAAACAGCGGCACACCCACCATGGACAGAGATGCCACCGTAAAGCCGATGCCCGCAATCACGTTCCGGTAGGCTGCGCCGGTGAGCCGGATAAATTTCCGGCTGAAGCCTGACATATCCGTCATTCCTATCGTGGAGATGAATACCAGCGCCTTGCTGGCAGAATGACTGAAAATATGGAATACCGCCGCGATCATTCCCAGCTCACTGCCCAGACCGATGCCCATGTAAATATAGCCGATCTGCGCGATGGACGAAAAGGCAACCATTCTGCGCACATCGTTCTCCCGGATGGCGCTTAAGGAACCGAAAATCATGCCCGCCAGTCCGAACACAAACAGCACGTTGACAATATGGGTTTCCTGAAACACCTCAAAGCCCACCACCCGGTAAATAATCTTGATCAACAGAAAAATATAACCTTTGCTGACCAGACTGGACAGAATAGCCGCGCTGGAAATGGTAGAATAACCGTAAGCATCCGGCAGCCAGGTATGGAACGGGAACAGAGCGCTCTTAATGGCCAGACCCACGCACATCAGAGCGATGGAAACCAGCAACGGCACATGGTACTCTCCGCTGGCCGCCAGCTGCGCCACGGATTCCTGAATGTTGCTCATCAGCAGATGCCCTGTAATCCCGTACATCATACAGATACCCAGCAGCAACAGGCCGGAGCCCAGCAGATTCATGATCATATACCGCACTGCCGCCTCAATGGTCCGCCCGATCTGACGGATCATGATCAGGCCGCAAGCCGCGATGGTATTGATTTCCACAAACACATAAGCGGTAAACAGGTCGTTGGTATAGATCAACGCCAGAAGCGAGGTCAGCAGCAGATTGACCAGCACATAATAATAATTGACTTTACCTGGCTCCACTTCCTCGTCCAGCTTGTGATAGCCGCCCATCAGAGACAGCAGCATGACAATGCAGAACATCAGCGCCGTCAGCGCCTCCAGTACCCCGGCACGGATCTCATTTCCCCAGGGTGCCGGAAAATGTCCCATGGTATATACAAAATAAGTTCCCGTCCGCAGGGTGTAAACCAGCGTGGCTGCGGACAGCACCGCCACGGTTACAATCACCCCGGCGTTCACCCGCTTTGCCGCCTTCCCCGGCAGCACACTGCATACCACCCCCGAAATCAGAGCGATCATGATGCTGAAAAAGGGAAGATTCTGCAAAAACTGATTCAGTGTCATTTGTTCTCCTCCTCTTCCTTGATGATCTCGGAAATCTCATCCAGATTCAGCGTGTGATATCTTCGATATAACCGGATGGTCAGCGACAGCATCACCGCCGATACAGACACACTCACCACGATACCCGTCAGCACCAGACCCGCCGGAATAGGATTGATATAAGCCTCCACATCCGTCACCCCGTCCGTCACAATGGGAGCGCTTCTGCCCTCTATGTATCCCATGCTGGCCAGGAACAGATAGACGGCGGTATCCATAATATTCAGACCAATAATTTTTTTGATCAGATTTTTCTGCAGCAGCAGGTTGAAAAAGCCGATGCCAAACAGCACCATGGCCACCGCCGACATATAATTTTCCGCAAAATTCGGGCCCATCTTAATAGCCTCCTTTCCGGAACAGCACATAAAAAGAATACATGGTACAGGCCACCACCAGCCCAACGCAGATATTTAAAGGTAAAATCAGACCGGCGCTTAAAATCCGTCCCGGCACCCCTGTGGAGATGATGCTTTCCAGTCCGTTCGCCCCGGTAAAAAAGGAATAGCTCTTCGCCAGCGCATAAAAACCCAAGGCACAGAAGCTGATTACCTTATAGGTTTTCGCTGTAAACAGCTTTCCCATCCTCTGAAAGCCAAAGGCGTTGGCATATAAAATCAAGCTGGCGCCGATGACCGCGCCACCGGAGAAGCCGCCGCCGGGTCCCAGATGACCACACAGAATAATATAGATTCCAAAAATCAACAGCATGGGAACCAGAATAAACGCCACAGTTTTGATGATCACATCATTTTTCGGCTCCAGCGTTTTTTCATCTGTGTAAATCTCTTCCTCCTGAGAAAGCTTCTCCTTCTCCTCCTTACTGTCCACCCGCATCAGAATTATGACCACAATGGTGGCGATAAAAAGGACATTGCTCTCTCCAAGAGTATCGAAGGCTCGATAATCCAGAATCATGCCGGACACAATGTTGACCGCACCGGTTTCGGTAAGCCCCTGCTCGATGTAACGCTGCGCCACCTCGTTGGAGGCAGGATTGTCGGCGCTGCCAAAGGGAGGCATCCAGGATACGGTCACCAACAGCAGAATCACAATGGCAATGCACATCACAGTCGCCAGCACCGGGTAGGCTTTGTCAAACAGGATCTTTAAAGGTCTGCGGCTCACCGGCTTCAGCCTGTCCGTGCTCTCTGCCATATTGACAATGGTGTCAGGAACCAGCTTCCGCAGTTCCTCCGGATTCTCCGTGCCTGATGCAAGCGCCTTTTTCAGCTTCTCCCTGGTCACTTCCTGCCTGCCGTCATCCTGTTGTACTTTCTTTCCTTTTACATCAGCTCCCGGCGCGTTCTTCGGCGGCCTCATCTCCAGTTCACCGATGTACAGATCCTGCTCTCCTTCCATCCATGTGTGAAACCGCTCCCTGAAAGAAGGACGGGAGGCCTTTTCCTTATCCAGATCAATCATGGCCATCCCCCTTTTCTTCCTTCTGATCCGGGTCTTTCCCCAGAGCGTTGATGCGCTTGAGCGTCACAAAAAACAGGATACTGGTGACACCCGCGCCCACAGCTGCCTCTGTGATCGCCAGATCCGGCGACTCCAGACAAACCCAGAGGATTGACATAATCAGGCTGTAGGACATATATATAATGATAGAATTCAGCAGGTTTCTGGAAAAAGTCACGGAAATGGCACAAATAATCAGAAAGCCCAGCAATAAGTATTCAAAAAGAGTCATGATTTCGCCACCTCGCAATCCGTCTCCGTTTTCGTATCTCTGCATTCCTCCGGATGTTCTTCCGGATTTTTGCCGGGAAGTTCGCAATACTTTCCCAAATCAGGATTCGTCGCCGTTTCCATCCGTGAAATCAAATGAGAGGAAACCGGGGAAGCACACCACAGAAATAAAATAACAAGCCCCATCTTCAATGTGGAGAACTGAAAGCCATTTAAAATCATCAGCCCGACCAGTGAGGCTCCCAACCCCAGCGTATCCCCCACCGCTGCGGCATGCATCCGATTCAGCACATAGTGAAACTTATATACGCCAAAGACCTCCAGCAGAAAGGCCACAAGTCCCGCCAGCAAAAACAGCGCACCCGCGATAAAACGAACCCACTCAAGCACCGTCAGCACGCTTCTCACTTCCTTTCTCCTTATCTTTCCCGGCGGATTTACTGTCCGTATACACCTTCGTCAGCACCACCACCGCCAGGAAACCGATCATGGCATAAATCAGGCAGATATCCATCAGATATCCCTCCTGCAAAATCACCGCCATAATGGCGATAATCACCGTAACCATGGTATTGATCATATTGACAGCTACAATACGGTCCGCCACCGACGGCCCCCGCACAGCTCTGATCAGACTGCAGAGCACCAGCACAATCAGCAAAAGCAGGGCGCCGATCAGGAAATAGCAGGTGCCGGCCTCCAGTATGGTCATATTTTCCGGTATCGTCATCTCTTCCCCGCCTCCTTCTCCATCTTTTCCAAAAGCCTTACAAACACAGAGCTGTCCAGGCCCCGGGCCATGCTTTTATCCAGGCAGTGAACCGTAAATTCATTTTCCTCCAGATTCACTGTGATGGTGCCTGGCGTCAGGGTAATGCTGTTGGCCAGAACTGCCCGTGCCATCTCCGTTTTCAGATCCGCGTGAAAAGTCACAAGCACTGGCTCCGGCTTCTGATACAGGTTCAGAATGATCCCGCACAAAACCACGCTGGCCTTAAGAATTTCCCACGCAAGCACACCAAGATATTCTATCATCCGGAAGGACTGCCGGATGATCATGATATCCTTCCGCACACTGAAGTCCATAAATTTGCAGACAAACCAGTAGATCACCGCCGCGATCACCAGCCCGAAAGCCACGATCTCCAGAGTAATGCTGCCGTTGAACAGAATCCACATAATAAAAAACAATATATACATCTCGTAACCTCGTATATGGAAAATCCGGGGTTTGGAGCCCCGGATCATTCTTCTAAAGAACCGCTGTCAGTTTTTCTTCCAGCTCGGTCTTTTTCATGCTGCCCACGTATTTCTCCACAGCCTGTCCATTCTTAAAAATAATAAAGGAAGGAATATTTCTGATCTGGTACTGCCCTGCCAGCTGATTGCTGTCGTCCACATTGACCTTCCCTATCTTTATCTTTCCCTCGTATTCCTCCGCCAGCTGACTCACAATGGGAGCCATCATCTTACAGGGACCGCACCAGTCCGCGTAAAAATCAACTAAAACCGGCAGCTCGCTTTTTAATACTTCCTCATCAAAGTTCTGCTCATTAAAAATCATTGCCATTTCCTGATTCCTCCGTTTCTTTCTTTATTAAACCCATGGTTTTCTTTTTTATCATTTCGGAGTGCGGTAAATAATATACTTGCAGATGGGATTTCCCATTCTGGAAAATTTCTCCTCGTATTCCGTCATCACATTACCCTCGCACAACGCTGTGTCATGGTGCAGGTCGTATGTAAGCACCTCAAACTCCCAGCCGCTTTCCTTCGCTTCCTCCACTGCAAAATCAAACAGCTCCCGATTATCCGTCTTAAACTCAATCGCCCCTTCCGGGCTCAGTATCCGGTCAAAACGCCTGAGGAACTCTCTCCCCGGCAGCCGCCGTTTGGCGTGCCGCGCCTTGGGCCAGGTATTAGAGAATTTCAGATAAATTCTGTCTGCCTCGCCGGGATCAAACATCTCCAGAATTTCCTCCGCATCCGCGCAAACCAGCTTCACATTATGTCTGGGCTCCGCCTCCAGCTTTGAAACTGCCTTCACCAGTACACTGCTGTATTTCTCAATGCCGACATAATCAATACATCTGTGCAAAAACGCCATCTGGTGCAGGAAGGTTCCCTTTCCCATGCCGATCTCCACATGAAGCGGTGCATTCAGAATGTCCTCCTGATGCCAGAAAAGCTCCCGCCACCTGCCCTTTCCCGTCTTCGGATCATCAACCACGTATTCACTTGCCGCAAGGATCTCCCCGGCACCGGGAACATTGCGCAGCCGCATAGCTTCCTCCAGAACAACACACACTGATACTGTGAATGTTACAATTCACAGCTACTCCCACTCATTAGCTAATTCTACTTTCTAAGTCTATTTTTTAAAATAGCAAAATTTCATGAAATTTTAATGAAAAGACTTTGGTTTTTTGAAAATTTATAGTATGATAAAAGACAGTTTGTCAAAGGAGCTTTTTTTCTTATGCGTTTGCCTCGTAAAATCCTTGCGGCGTTCCTCGCAGCCGCTTTTTTTCTCTGCCATGCCGGTACAGGCGTTCAGGCAACAGGAACCGCCGAATCTGACACAGCTGTCAGCGTCAACTGGCCCTCCGGCCCGGAAATTTCCAGTGAGACCGCCATTCTGATTGAGGCGGACACGGGTACCATTCTCTATGAAAAAAATATGCATCAGCAGATGTACCCCGCCAGCATCACCAAGATTCTGACCTGTCTGATCGCGGTGGAGGAGGGAAATCTGGAGGATAACGTGGTCTTCACACAGGAAGCTCTGGACACCATTCCCTCTGATTCCAGCCGGATCTGGGTGGATGCAGGTGAATATCTTCACCTGGAGGACTGCATAGCCGACATTCTGATCGCCTCCGCCAACGATGTGGCCGCCGGAGTGGCGGAATACATTGCCGGTTCCATCGACGCTTTCGCGGACATGATGAATGAGCGCGCCGAAGAATTAGGCTGTGTGGACTCTCATTTTGTCAATCCTCACGGATACCACGACGACGACCATTATACCTCCGCCTACGATATGGCCCAGATTGCCAGAGCGTTTTTTTCCGTAGATATTTTATGCACCTATTCCAGTGAAAGAACGCTGCACCTGTATCCCTCAGAAGGACGGGATGTGGAGACCTGGGAAAGCAACAAAAATCAGCTGCTGGAGACCCGCACCTACGAATATGAATATCTGGTGGGATCCAAAACCGGTTACACGGACATGGCCGGACAAACTCTGGTCAGCTGTGCCCAGAAGGACGGCATGAAGCTGATCTGCGTGGTCATGAACGCCACCTCTCCCCAGCAGTATGTGGATACCATCGAGCTGTTTGAATTTGGCTTCAATAATTTCACTACTGTCAATATTTACGAAAATGATTCCACCTATGTGTCCGGCCTCTCCTCCTACGATGTGGAGGTGACAGACATTCTGGGGAACTCCACTCCGCTGTTGTCCATGGATACGGATGCCTTTGTGGTTCTCCCCAACGGAGCGGATTTCTCTGACTCTACTTCTTACATTACTCTGGCGACGGAGGAGGAAAACTGTCTGGCCACCACTCATTACCTCTATGACGACCATGAAATAGGTTCTGCACAAATCTACATGGAGGTCAGCGAAACCACAACAGCTTCCACAGAAGCTCCCGGAGAGCTGGAGGTGGAACAGACGGTTTCCGAAGAAGAGACCACTGAGGAGGAAACTGGCGAGAAACGGGTGTTATTTATCAACATTCGCAATGTCCTGATTGCCGCCGCTGTTCTCATCGTCGCCGGCCTGCTGCTCTGGTTTTTCAGGAAGCCCCTGCAGCAACGGATTCAGGCCAGCCTCCGGACACTTTCCCTTCGGTCACGCTACAAAAAACGCCGGGATTACAGAGGGACCCGCCCCACTCCGGATCTGAAGCCCATGACCCGCAAAAGGAAACGGAAACGCACCCCCGCTCCCCACAGACGAAGCTCCGGTTATCCGGTTTCCCGGTACATGGATTCCCAGCCCCGCCGAAGGAATGTACAGATGTTTGATATCAATGACAAGACAGAAAAAAAATGATCCTGTCCCGAAACAGGGAAGCGCCGCACTGATTTTATTTTCAGCGCAGCGCTTTTTCATTATCCATTATTTGTTTGTCTCCTGACTTTGTGCTGGGCTGCATGGGCGCGCATCCTGTCAAATTCCTCTATCTCCGCCTCCTTCATCGGCCGAATGGTCTTCACCGCAAATACCCGATCCTCCCCCGCCTTGCAGACTCTGATCTTACAGCGCATCATACCATGCTCGCTGCAGCTTCCGGCATTATAATAATTCTTGCCATTTGGCGAAAACCACTGAGTCTGCCTTCGCAGCAGCTGATCACAATAAAGACAGCGAATAGCGGTCACCCGCTTTGTGCCAAGCAGCACATGCTTGTCCGGAAAAGCCGTGGAAATATATTTGGAATAGGTATCAAACTTCCAGTGAACCTCCTCCTCCTTTGATGCCGGCAGGCGATAGGTGTCAAAGGAAATTCTCTGCAAAAGCTGTGTCGAACACACCCTCTGAAAAATCAGTGATGTGTAATAGGCATCCGCGAAGGCCCTGTGAAAAGGCACCTCCGGATTCTCCAGTTCAAGGAACTCCACACAGCTTTTCAGGGATTTGCGGCTCTTGCCATCGTCATAGTGCAGGCTGAACAGCTTCTGTACGTCGTAAAACGAAAGCGGCCTTCCGGACAATGGCTTCATCCCATGGAAATCCATATTCTGCTGCAGCTCCGCCACATCCTGATTGCCCCAGGTGCAGAAGTAATATTCCTCCCCGCAGAATTCCAGGAAATCATGCATGACCTCCGTGAAATATCTGGCCTTCTGCAGCTCCTCCTCATGAATATGCACCAGATTCTCCGTGATGTTGTGCATATGCCGGTACACCACAGGCCGTACCAGGCTCTGAAAGCTGTCCATATACTGTCCCTGTTCATTCAGTTTCACTGCCCCGATCTCTATGATTTCAAAGGGCATGCGCTTATTTTCCCTGAATTTGATAGAACTCTGATTCCACTCCAGATCAAATACGATGTAATTCATGTTTTAAAAGTGTTCCACCCAGGTCCTCACCAGCCCGATCCAGGACTGGCATTGCTCCACGTTCTCGTCTCCCGACGGCGTCTGTGTCATCCAGTTGGCCAGACCAATTCCGTGCTTGCCCACCGGATAAATATGCAGTTCAAAAGAAACCTTCGCCTTCTGCAGCGCCGCCGCCATCAGCAGAGAGTTCTCCACCGGGACAGCGTTGTCCGTCTGAGTGTGCCAGATAAAGGTTTTGGGGGTATTCTCATTGACTAAATTCTCGACGCTCAGCTCCTTCTCCAGTGCCTCATCCCCGCCGCACAGGCTTTCAAAGGAGCCCCTGTGAGCGAAAGCGCCGCCTGTAATCACCGGATAGCAGAGGATCTGACCGTTGGGGCGCAGCAGCTCCTTCTCCTGCTGGTTCAGACCGATCTTTTCCGCGATGAAATCCCGATTCCAGATACAGCCGTACAGCGCCGCCAGATGAGCGCCCGCACTGCAGCCCTGAATAAGGATCTTTTCCGGATCGACATGCCATTCCTTCGCGCGGCTGCGCACCAGAGCCACCGCTTTCGCCAGCTCCAGAATCTGTGTGGGATAAATGGCTTCCGGTGCCAGGGAATAGTACAGCACTGCTGCGTGATATCCCATGGCGCAGTACTGCAGAGCCATCGGTTCTCCCTCTCTGGGAGACAGATGGGTATAGCCGCCGCCCGGCAGCACAATGATAAGAGGACGTTCAGTGACCTTAAACACCTCCGAATAATTCTGAATATAGGTTTCCAGCCTGGCCCCCGGCTGAGAGCCCTCCGTAGTCATATCAAAGCTTACATGCTGCATGATGTCCTCCTTTACCTCCTGATGTGCCTTTTCCTTGCGGGAAAGCGCCCTGTATAATACTTTCCGCGAAATAAACCGCCAGACATCATTGTATATCAGAAGGCATCATTTTGCAAGCAGCCAGTTCATCCCTGTTTAAATATGTAATTTTTATTTTTCTCCACCACCGCGAGCAGCAGACCGCCGAACACGCCGCAGACAATCACCTCCCCGACGCCTACCGTCAGCATCATATAGGGAATGGCTTCCTCTGTGCCATAGCAGTATTTTAATACAAAAGGAACAATCAGGGTATTTGCCACAATGGGCGGAATGGGTGCAAGCCATTTGATCTTTATCCTGCCTGCAAAATAAGTGCCAACAGCGCCGATCAGTGTCGCCAGAGAGCCAAACACCACATCCCCGATGACGGAACCGCCCAGCAGATTGGCCAGAAAGCAGCCGATAAACAGCCCGGGAATGGCTGCCGGCGTAAAATAGGGCAGAATGGTCAGCGCCTCCGCGATACGAAACTGGATCACACCGAAGCTCCAGTAATTGAAGATGCACACAAGCACCACATAGATGGCGGCGATCATGGCCGCCTGGACCAGGGTTACGGTCTTTTGATTTCTCATTGAATTTTTCTCCTTTAGTTTTGTTTTTTCAGAAACCGCTAAAAATGAATTCTTTAACAGTTCCTTCGGTCAGGAAGGTCTCGAACTGACCGGCACAGGGCGAAAGCTACTATATCATAAAACCATGGTAAAAGCAACCGCTGAAAAGTCTCGGTACCTTGACAAACCAAAAGACTGACTGTACAATACAAAAAGCATGAGGGCAAGATAATTATGAGGAGAATTCATCTCCCATTATCAGGAAATTTATAAGGAGAACATTTATTATGGAAACAGAAAAACCGTCAGAAGGCTCTGACCCCAATCACGAGCTTCTGACTCTTCTGGAGAAAAGCGGCCACTTTCTCTACCACCGGCGGAACGGCAGATGCGGTCAGCGCCGGATTCTGACCCTTCTGGACAGATGGGAAAAGGAGCATGGCGCCGAGGAGGGGATGTCCCAGCAGGAACTGCAGAAACGCCTGGGAATCCAGTCCGGTTCCATCAGTGAAATCCTTGGAAAAATGGAAAACAGCGGCCTGATCCGAAAAGCCAGACAGATGTCAGATCATCGGAAAATATGCATTTTTATGACCGACGCGGGCCGGGAAAGGCTGGAACGTAAGAAGGAGGAAAACCGCAGGCAGGAGACACTTTTATTTCAGCATCTGACCCCGGAGGAGCAGGCGGAGCTTCAGAGAATTATGGAAAAGCTTCTGACCGGCTGGGCTGAGGATTTTGGACTCGGCACGCCTCAGACTCAGGACAGAAAAGAGGGAAATTCATCATGTGGAAATACCTGAAAAAATATTTATTTTTCGCGATCCTGGCTCCGCTTTTCATGATTGGGGAGGTTTCCATGGATCTGATCCAGCCCAGCTTTATGAGCACTATCGTGGACGAGGGTGTGCTGGGACTGTCAAACGGCGGAGTAGGTGATCTGAATATTGTCCTCACAACAGGGCTGAAAATGATTCTGTGCGTGGTCATCGGCGGCTCCTGCGGTGTACTGTGCGGCGTTTTTTCCAATCTGTGCGCTCAGAATTTCGGCAACGACATGCGCAAGGACGCCTTCCGGCGGATTATGTCCCTGTCCTTCGAACAGACAGACCAGTTTTCCACCGGTTCTCTGGTGACCCGGACCACCAACGACATCACACAGATTCAGAATATGATCCAGCAGTGTATCCGGGGCTTCATCCGCCAGCTTGTGTTTATGGTCGGCGGCGTTGTCTGCATGATTTCCATGGACATCAGCTTTGGCGTCATCGCCCTGTGCGCGTTCCCGTTCCTCATCGTCTGCATTGTGTTTTTCCTCTCAAAAATCACCCCGTTCTTCAGCATTTTGCAGGAAAAGCTGGACCGGGTCAACAGCGTCATGCAGGAAAATGTGGCCGGTGCCCGCGTAGTCAAGGCCTACGTCAGGGAAGACTATGAGACAGACCGGTTCGGGAAAGCCAACCAGGAGCTGGTGGATACCCAGCTGCACATCCTTCTGCTGCTCTCCTACATGACTCCCATTATGAATATCGTGCTCAATATCGCCGTAGTAGCAGTTATTTACGTAGGCAGTATCCGGGTACAGACCGCGGGCGTGACTCCTGGCAATGTAATGGCAGCTATTACTTACCTGACCTATATTTTAAACAGCGTGATGATGTTTGCCATGATTTTCCAGAGTATTTCCAGAGGCATGGCTTCCTGGCGGCGGATCAAAGAGGTTCTGGACTGCGAACCTGTGATTGCGGACGGCAAACACGGTACAACCAGCACCCTCCTCCCGGAAACAGACTCTCATACAGCAAAGAGCACTCTGTCCGACAGTAACCAGCGCTCCTCCGAAACCGGGAGGGTGGAACTGCGCCATGTGTCCTTCGCCTATCCCGGCGGCAGCGGCGAACAGGTGCTGACCGACATCAACCTGACCATCGAGCCCGGAGAGACACTGGCTCTTCTGGGCGCCACAGGCAGCGGCAAATCCAGTCTGGTTAACCTGATCCCCCGGTTTTATGACGTCACAGAGGGCGAAGTTCTGGTGGATGGAAGAAATGTAAAGGATTATAAGGTCTCCGAGCTTCGGGACAAGATTGCCATCGCCCTGCAAAAAAGTGAGCTTTTCAGTAAAACCATCCGGGAAAATATTTCATGGGGCTGTCCGGACGCTTCCGACGAGGAGATTCTGGCCGCGGCCAGAGCAGCCCAGGCGACAGAATTTATTTTCTCAAAGCCGGAAGGACTTGACACCATGGTGGCAGAAAAGGGCATGAGCCTTTCCGGAGGCCAGAAGCAAAGGCTTTCCATCAGCCGGGCTCTTTTAAAGCACTCGGAAATCCTGATCTTCGACGATTCCACCAGCGCCCTGGATTTAAAGACAGAAGCAAAGCTGTATGAGGCGCTGCGGACAGACTATCGGGACGTAACCAAGATCATCATTGCACAGAGAATCGCCTCTGTGAAGGGCGCGGACCGGATCGCCGTGATCGACAACGGACAGATTACAGCCTGCGCTCCCCATGAGGAGCTGATGAAAAGCTGTGAGCTTTATCAGGACATCTATCGTTCCCAGCTGAAGGAAGGAGGCGAGATTTATGGCGAATAATCAATCCGGCGGAAGCAATGCCCCTTCACAGGAGTCTCAGAATCAGAATATAAATGAAAAATCCTATCAGCCCACCCGTGCCCAGGATACCATCCGAATCGGCGGACGGGGACCCGGACGTAATCTGGAAGTGGAAAAGCCCAGGGACGGCAGACAGACTCTGGGCAGGCTGCTTCAGTATTTCAGCGCCGAAAAGGGCCTGATCGCCGGACTTCTTCTGGTCGTCGTCTTTCTGGTGCTGTGCTCTGT